>NZ_JAKFWH010000016.1 GCF_021731985.1 Nitrosomonas sp. | reverse complement strand
GCTACAAGGGATTGGTCAAAAATACCGCTCAGATGTTCTCGCTGTTCGGGCTTGCCAATTTGCTGTTGGCTCGCCGGTGGCTATGCAGAACAGGCAGCCTAGTTGCGCCTTGAAAACAAGAAATGAGGGTAATAATGCAAAAAATGATGCGATTCAGGTCAAAATTGGGCAAATTATCGCAATATTACATAATCACTCGGCTTGATCTCTACTGCGCGATGAGTTATTCAGCGTTTCCTTAGATATGATCAGTTGAAATTGGATATGTAGATGCCGCTTTAGCGGCTCACAAACAGACCCTTTGAGGGGCTCCAGCTATAAACTTCCAGCTTTGCCGGAGGTAATTTAACTAGTAAATGCCCATGTCGGGCACACTAGGACGCATTAATAATGCGCCGAACTTATTTACAAAACGATCTCATGCATTATCGCCCGATGCATTGCGCTTAGGCTTAATGCACCCTACGATCTAAAAAGACAAGCCAAACTGTGTTAATCTAACTTCAAATCTGTATACTTCGAAGTATTCTGAGTTGCTTCTATCGACTATAAGCCGTATTTAAACCACCTGGAGCCAGCCTATGAAGTTTTCTATTTACCGCTATGATCCCGATAAAGATGAAAAACCTTATATGCAGGATTACGACATTCAGTTGGCCGCGACCGACAAGATGCTGCTGGATGCATTGCTGCATATTAAATCGATTGATGACAGCCTGAGTCTGCGCCGCTCTTGCCGTGAAGGGGTCTGTGGTTCGGATGCAATGAATATTAATGGCAGTAACGGACTGGCTTGCATTACGCCGCTTAGTAGCTTAAAAGAGCCGGTAGAGATACGTCCATTACCCGGATTGCCGGTCATTCGTGATTTGATTGTGGATATGACGCAATTTTTCCACCAGTATCATTCTGTCAAACCTTATCTCATTAATAATGATCCGCCGCCTGAAACTGAGCGGTTACAGTCGCCAGAAGACAGGGCGGCTTTGGATGGTGCATACGAGTGTATTTTATGTGCGTGTTGTACAACATCCTGCCCTTCTTTCTGGTGGAATCCGGATAAATTCGTAGGGCCTGCCGGGTTATTGCAAGCCTATCGTTTTCTTGCCGATAGCCGGGATCAAGCGACTGCTGAGAGATTGGATAATCTGGAAGATCCTTACCGGTTATTTCGTTGTCATTCCATCATGAATTGCGTTGCTTCATGTCCTAAAGGCTTAAATCCGACCAGCGCGATTGGCAAAATCAAGGATATGATGGTAAAAAGAATGGTATGAAGGAATTCGAACGCGCACGCTGGCGATGTCGGCGCGGCCTGCTTGAATTGGATATTGTTTTGCAACGTTTCATGGATCAGTACTACACGCAGTTGGATGAATCAGGGTTGGAACAGTTTGAACGGTTGTTAGCATTACCGGATAATGATTTGTGGGATTTGATCACGGCAAGACAAATCAATACAGATGATAACTGGCAGCAGGTATTGGAATTATTACAAAAGAGTTAGATTTCGGATGGTATTCTGAAGATCCTGAAATCCTCTGATAGTGCATACTAATCAATCAATGCGACATGTGGAGAAGTAAAATGGCACAAAAAGGCATAGCAACATTAAATCTTAATGATGGCAGCGCGCCCATAGAACTACCCGTTTTATCCGGAACGATGGGGCCCGATGTGGTTGATATTCGCGCACTGCATGCAAAAAGTGGCGTATTTACTTATGATCCAGGGTATTTGTCGACGGCCAGCAATAGCTCTAACATTACCTTTATTGATGGCGACAAAGGCATTTTGTTATACCGTGGATATCCCATCGAACAACTCGCGAGAAACTGTGATTTTATCGATGTTTGTCATTTGTTGATGAAAGGTGAACTGCCCGATACGCAACAGAAGTCAGAATTTGATCGTTCGATTAAAGATCATTCGATGTTGCACGAGCAATTGGTCCGATTTTTTAGCGGATTCCGGCGTGATGCACACCCAATGGCAGTCATGGTGGGTGTCGTGGGTGCTCTATCTGCCTTTTATCATGAAGCTTTGAATATTTCGGATCCGGCGTATCGGGAACTATCCGCTTTCCGGTTGATAGCAAAATTGCCGACGATTGCGGCAATGGCCTATAAATATAATATCGGTCAACCCTTTATCTATCCCCAAAATCGATTAGGTTACGCGGAAAACTTCCTGCATATGATGTTTGCCGTGCCGAGTGAAAAATATGAAGCGAATCCTGTGATTGTTCGCGCACTGGATCGAATTCTGATTTTACATGCGGATCATGAACAAAATGCTTCGACTTCAACCGTTCGATTGGTCGGCTCCAGTGGGGCGAATCCTTTTGCTTGTGTTTCGGCAGGGATTTCCTGTTTGTGGGGACCTGCCCATGGCGGCGCCAATGAAGAGTGTCTGAAAATGCTGGAGGAAATCGGCGACGTTTCACGTATTGATGAATATATCAAACGCGCTAAAGATAAAGACAGTAACTACCGGCTGATGGGTTTCGGTCACCGCGTCTATAAGAATTTTGACCCGCGCGCCAAATTAATGCGCGAAACCTGTCATGAAGTTCTGGATGAACTGGGCTTACACAATGACCGCTTATTTAAGCTGGCGTTGCAATTAGAAAAGATTGCATTGGAAGATGAATATTTTATTTCCAGGAAATTATATCCTAACGTGGATTTTTATTCGGGAATCGTACAGCGTGCCCTGGGGATACCGACCAGCATGTTTACCGCTATTTTTGCCATGGCCAGAACAGTGGGATGGGTAGCACAATGGAGTGAAATGGTTTCAGATCCGACCCATAAGATCGGTCGTCCGCGTCAATTGTATACCGGCACAGTGATGCGGGATATACCCAGTTCGTATTCAAGAAAATAGCTTTCTTTTATAAAGGCTGCCAAATCTTATGAGCAAGCAGTTGTTTGATGATTCCCTTTTGTCCGGCGCAAATGCTTCGTTTATTGAAGCGGTTTATGAGGATTATCTGCATAACCCGAATTCTGTTGCATCAGCTTGGCGTGAATACTTTGATCGGCTGGCTAAGCAACCGGATACTGCTGCCAATAAGCACCCAGAAGGTGTAGTCAGCAGCGCTTCCGTTACGACGGCAGCAATCTATTCCGGGTCAGAAAGTCAAACCACACTGCCGGATGTGATGGCCTCTGATTCAGATGATCGCAAGCAAGTCGCTGTCCTGCAGCTCATTAACATGTATCGTTATCTGGGCCTGAACCAGGCCAAACTGGATCCGCTTGGACTCAAACAACAAGCTGATGTACCCGAACTGGATCCTGCTCATTTCGGATTTACCGAAGCGGATAGGGATAAGGTATTTAATACCGGTTCATTAGTGGGGCCTGAGCACGCTACGCTGCGTGAAATTCTGCAAATCCTGCGGGAAACCTATTGCGGTTCCGTCGGTGCGGAATATATGTATATTTCTTCAGTCGAACAGAAACGCTGGATACAAGCGCGATTGGAAGGTCAGCGATCGAACCCGGACTATTCGGACGAATACAAACGCCATATTCTTGAGCGGCTCAATGCGGCTGAAGGATTGGAAAAGTATTTGCATACCCGTTATGTCGGACAGAAGCGTTTTTCCGGGGAAGGCAATGAGAGTCTTATTCCACTGCTGGATTGTTTAATTCATCGCGCAGGCAAAACCGGGATTCAACAGATTGTGATGGGCATGGCGCATCGTGCCAGACTCAATGTGCTGGTGAACACGCTGGGTAAGATGCCTGCCGATCTTTTCCGCGAATTTGAAGAAAAACAACCCCAGGAATTACCGTCGGGTGATGTGAAATATCATCAAGGATTTTCTTCCGCGATTAAGACATCGGATGGCATTGTTCGATTGGCTTTGGCTTTTAATCCCTCACATTTGGAAATTGTTAATCCAGTGGTCGAAGGCTCGGTGCGTGCGCGCCAGCATTTGTTAAACGATAAACTGGGCGACAAAGTGCTGCCGGTATTAATACATGGCGATGCAGCATTTGCCGGGCAAGGCGTCGTCATGGAAACGCTCAATTTGTCGCAAACTCGTGGATATGGTACGGGTGGCACGGTGCATATCATCATCAATAATCAAATCGGATTTACCACATCCGATCCGCGCGACAGCCGCTCGACATTGTACTGTACCGATGTTGCCAAGATGATCGAGGCGCCGATTTTTCATGTCAATGGCGATGATCCGGAAGCGGTGATTATGGTGACTGAATTGGCTTTTGATTTTCGTATGCGGTTTCATAAAGATGTCGTGATTGATATGGTTTGTTTCCGTCGTCTTGGCCATAATGAGCAGGACGAACCCATGGTGACGCAGCCGAAGATGTATCAGATCATCAGCAAACATCCCGGTACCCGCAGGCGCTATGTTGATAAACTCGTGGCGGAAGGTGTGATTAAACCGGAAGATGCGGATGACCTGGTTCAATCCTACCGGAATGCCATGGATGAAGGCGTTAATCCCAATAAAGCGGTTTGTTATGACTATCAATCCCCTTACACCATCAATTGGGAACCTTTTCTCAAGCCGTTTAAATGGAACGAAAAAGTTAAAACCGGCGTTGCAATTGAAACGCTGAAACAGCTTGCGGGGCGGTTGACCGATATCCCTGAAGGCTTCAGGCTGCAACAAAGGGTTGAAAAGATAATTGCCGACCGGTGTTTGATGGGGGATGGAAAATTACCGTTGGATTGGGGAATGGCGGAGAATCTTGCCTATGCCGCTTTGCTGAAGGAAGACTATCCCGTGAGGCTTTCGGGTCAGGATTCGGGACGTGGTACTTTCTTTCACCGTCATGCGGTATTACATGACCAGGTAACAGCAGAAGAAGATGAGCGTATTTATGTTCCGCTACGGCATATTTATCCCGAACAACCGGATTTTGTCGTCATTGATTCGATGTTATCCGAAGAAGCGGTATTGGGTTTTGAATATGGTTATGCAACCACGCAGCCGAATGAATTGGTTGTCTGGGAAGCGCAGTTTGGCGATTTTGCCAATGGCGCTCAGGTAGTGATTGATCAATTTATCGCATCCGGTGAAGCCAAGTGGGGGCGCGTATGCGGTTTGGTAATGATGCTGCCGCATGGCTATGAGGGGCAGGGCCCAGAGCATTCTTCCGCGCGGTTGGAGCGTTATCTGCAACTGTGCGCGAATTATAATATTCAGGTGTGTGTGCCTTCCACACCGGCACAAATGTTTCATGTGCTGCGGCGGCAAATGATCCGTCCATTGCGCAAGCCGCTGATCATTTTGAGTCCCAAGAGCATGCTGCGGCATAAAGAATCCGTGTCGAGTCTGGAAGATTTAGCGAATGGTCATTTTTATCCGGTCATACCTGAAACCGAGAATCTGGATACCAAAAAGGTCCGGCGCATCATTGCTTGTAGCGGAAAGATATATTACGAGCTGATGACTTACCGCAAAGAGCAGCAAATAACGGATATGGCGATTATTCGCCTGGAGCAGCTTTACCCCTTTCCGCATGAGGAATTTCAGGCGGAGCTCGATCGTTTCAGTAACGCCAAATCAGTAATCTGGTGCCAGGAAGAACCGGGTAATCAAGGTGCATGGCATCGTATTCAGCACTATCTGCGACGGCATATGCGGCCTGACCAGATGCTTGGTTACGCGCTGCGGGAATCTTCAGCCTCGCCGGCAGTGGGTTATACGGCCCGCCATAAATTTACGCAGAATGAATTAATCGTGGCAGCATTCAGAGATAAAATCTAGAAAGAGGGCACCATGCTAGTTGAAGTCAAAGTACCCATGTTATCTGAATCCGTAGCGGAGGCTACTTTAATATCCTGGCATAAAAAGACAGGAGACTACGTCAACCGGTCAGAAAATCTGATCGATGTCGAAACCGACAAGGTCGTGCTTGAATTGCCCGCGCCCAGTGCCGGTGTATTAACCAAAATTTTAAAAAAAGACGGCGCAACGGTTGCCAGCGGTGAAGTCATCGCGATGATTGAGACGGAAGCAACCGATAAACCGGCATCTACTGCGGAAAAGCAGACTGAAAAACCAGCCGTCAAAAGTATTGAAACGATCAGCGCCAAAGGCGATGAACAAGCGGTACCGCTGTTGATGCCCGCTGCGCACAAGCTGGCAGAAGCAAATAACCTGAAAGCGGGCGAAATCAGTGCCATTAAAGGGACTGGCTTGGGCGGGCGTGTTACTAAAGAAGATGTGCAAGCGTATATGGAAAGTAAATCCAGCGTGGCAGCAGATGCCGAGACTAAATCCGGTTCAGCCAGTACACCAGCGCCACCTGTTCCGGGTGCGGGTGCGCGTGCGGAACGCAGAGTGGCCATGTCCAGACTGCGGCAGCGGGTTGCGGAACGTCTGGTGCAATCGCAATCCACCGCAGCGATTCTGACCACGTTTAATGAAGTCAATATGCAGGCGATTATTGATCTGCGCGCACGCTACAAAACCGAATTTGAGAAGGAATACGGCGTCAAGCTTGGCTTTATGTCGTTCTTCGTCAAAGCTGTCATTGCCGCGTTAAAGAAATATCCGATTATCAATGCGTCCGTTGAAGGCAATGACATTGTTTATCACGATTACTACGACATCGGTATCGCTGTCGGCAGTCCGCGCGGGCTAGTGGTTCCGGTTATCCGGGATGCAGACCGTTTAACACTGGCTGGGATTGAACTGCAGATTGCCGAATTTGCCAAGCGCGCGCAAGACGGCAAACTGACCATCGAAGAACTCAGCGGCGGTACTTTCTCGATTACCAATGGCGGCGTATTCGGCTCTATGTTGTCCACGCCGATCATTAATCCACCGCAAAGCGCCATTCTGGGTATCCATGCAACCAAAGAACGAGTTGTGGTTGAAAACGGGCAAATCGTGATCCGCCCGATGAATTATCTGGCTTTGTCGTATGATCACAGAATTATTGATGGCCGGGAGGCGGTGTTGTCTCTGGTGGCGATGAAGGAAGCATTGGAATATCCGATGAGTCCGTTGTTGGAGAGATAAGAGGGGATTATTTCAGGTAATAAAACAATTGATGCGCCTTCCTACAATGGTGCAATCTAACGTCTCTTATCGCATCAACTTACTTAAAGCAGTGACTTTTATCACAGCGCTAATCATACTGATTCCGTACCCTGATTCTTAGCTGCAATTAAATAGCAGCTTAATTGCAATATCGCAAACATCAGCGTACGGAGGCTAATCATATGTCTCGCGTCAATTATCTTGGCCGCTTTGGCGACAATTATGATGGCCGGTTGAGTTTATTGGCTACTTTTGGCTACTTCATGATTTTTTCTGGTTTTTCCTCCTATAACTTTCACTGTCGATTTCGATGATGGTTGCGTGATGGATGATCCGGTCGATGGCGGCAACGGTCATCATGGTGTCGGGGAAGATTTGATCCCACTGGCTAAAAGGCTGATTTGAAGTAATGATGAGACTTCCGCTTTCATAGCGATGCGCGATAAAGTCAAACAATACTTGTGTTTCCGAATCGGTTTTTTTGACATAGCCGATATCATCAATAATCAGCACACGGTATTTATCCAGCCGCGTCATGACAGACATCAAATCCAGTTCTTTCTTAGCTTGCTGCAGGAGTTGAAGCAGTGCGGTAGCCGATATCCATTTGACGCGGATTTGCCAGGCCCGATTCTACGTGATCTACCGGAAACGTTAAAGCATCGCTTGTGGTATGATTTTCGATCATCACTGGAGCATTGAGATGCGCGCTGTTTTTCTGGATTTTGGTTCCGTAACCCGCGGCGATATGGATTGCGCGGCGCTGGATCGGGCGATATCGCCGTGGCAGTATTATCACGATTCTTCCGAAGCGGAAGTTCCGGAAAGAATCCGCGCGGCTGAGGTGATCGTCAGCAACAAGGTGTTTATCAGCCGCGCGGCGATCGTCGCGGCGAAACATCTAAAACTTATTTGCGTGGCGGCGACCGGGTATAACAATGTCGACCTCGTGGCCACCGCCGAGCGCAACATTCCAGTGTGCAACGTGCGCGGTTACGCCACACCGTCGGTTGTGCAGCACGTGTTCATGCTGATGCTGAATTTGGCGCGCCATTTCGTCGACTATCAGGAACTGGTGAAACGCGGCGACTGGCAGGAGAGCCGGTTTTTCTGCCCGCTTGATTTCGGCATTGAGGAGTTATCGGGGAAGATACTGGGGGTCATCGGCTACGGCGAATTGGGTCATGCCGTGGCACAAGTCGCGCAGGCATTCGGCATGCAGGTACTGATCGCGGAACATAAAGGTAAGCCGCCGCGTTCCGGTAGAATGGAATTTGACGACGTGTTGCAGCAGGCGGATTTTATTACGCTGCATTGTCCTTTTTCGCCAGAAACCCATCACCTGATCAGCCGCCGCGAGTTTGAATTGATGAAACCGTCCGCGTATCTGATCAACACTGCGCGCGGCGGATTGGTCAACGAAATCGATTTGTTGCGGAGCCTATCCAATGAACAGATCGCCGGAGCGGCCATCGATGTGATACAGGGCGAACCGCCAGTCAAGGATAACTTGATCCTGTGCGAGATGCCGCCAAACCTGATTGTCACGCCGCATATCGCCTGGGCCAGCCGGGAATCCCGGCAGCGGTTGCTGGATCAATTGGCTGGCAATATTGGAAACTTTTTACAAAACAAACCTTTCAATCAGATTACCGATGCACTGAATTACACCCCGAAGTAGTACAAAATTAATATTCAAGTAATAAAAAAATAGTAGAATTGACAGGAAAATTCCTACATATAGAAGAGGGATTTTTTATGAGCAAAACTCACTGATGCCATTAGGCATTATTTAATGCCGCGAGCGACTGAGAAACAAGCGTGCGGCTAACAGGTAATATGTTTACAAGGTATCAATTCGGTCATTCTTTTAATTCAAGGAGAAAAACAATGAAAATCATGAAAGGCGCCAAACAAGCTGTTGCTGTTCTTGGCATTTCCGTACTTTTGAGCGGGGTAAGCTATGCATCGCCAGCAGGGTCGATCACAGTGACAAACCCCGGGCCGTTAAGTTCTTTCGGCATCAATACCGCTGCTTTTGACGGTACCAGCGGACAGATCGAGAAGCTTACTTTCGATCTGTCCGGGACGCATTGTATTAATGCAGGTTGCATACCGGGAGAGTCGCTGGTATTCGGTGGTTCGGGTGGCGGAAGTTTTATATATGACCCGGCTGCAAATGGAACATCTGCGCTGTTTGGTGCAGTAGGCTCAACCGTATTCGGTTTTGACTTCACCGGTTACGATTCACTCGATTTATTCCAGTTTTCCTGGGATCCGGATGTTGCCAGTAATGGCGGTTACGGTGCGACGGTTGCCGACCTGGCTGGAACAGTGATCACCGCCTCTGTTCGTTTTGCTGATAATTCGGTTCTAGTATACTCAGGAGAGATGGGAATCGTTGGGCCTGATGTTGCTGCCAACCTCGTTCCCGTTCCAGAGCCTGAAACTTATGCAATGCTGCTAGCAGGTCTCGGGTTGCTTGGCTTTGTTGGATATCGCCGTAAGCAGGTTGCCGCAATCTGATTGTAAGATTGTTATAAATCATTCTAAAAAAACCGGCACTCAGTTACACACGAGTGCCGGTTTTTTCATAGTCCATCAGACTAATATCAACCTTCAGTCACTACATTGATCTTCAACCGTACAGCGATTCTTGCTGCGTACTGCTTCAACGCATTCGATTGCGTGCTACCAGTGCATCAGTAAGCCACCATTGTTTGGTAAGATAGTAAACTAATCCAACGCATCAGATTGGAACAGGTGCGTGTGATAATCAAGATACAGGGAGTGACGCCAATGCAACATTGGATTTTTCTTGCCGTCGCCATCATCAGTGAGGTGATCGCGACATCGTTCCTCAAATCAGCCGAAGGTTTTACCCGTTTCTGGCCATCGCTCGTGGTTGTGGTTGGCTATTTGCTGGCTTTTTATTTACTTTCCTTGACGCTTAAAACGATTCCGGTCGGTGTGGCGTATGCGATCTGGTCAGGTGTTGGTATCGTATTGATTGCGCTGAGCGGTTGGCTTTTTCTCGGACAGTCGCTGGATACCCCCGCCGTGATTGGTCTGACTCTGATCGTTGCGGGAGTGATTGTTATCAATGTGTTTTCCCGGACTGTTTCGCACTGATTCAGCGGAAAAGCTAAGTGCAAGGTTTCTTCACAATATCGCAGAATATGGACTTAAGTATGGAAGTTGTCTTGAATAGATGGCTGAAGACCTATATCTTAACGTTCCTGTATCTCTAATGAAGATTGGTAAGTATGAGTAAAGCATTCACCAAGGAAAGCGAAGATGACGACGAACTCGACGGTACACCGAAATTACCGCATGGCCTGAAGAACTATATCACCCCGGCTGGACATCAAGGATTGAAAGACGAGTTCGATCAGTTGTGGAAAGTGGAACGCCCTGAGTTAGTTAAAACCATTACCTGGGCGGCTTCCAATGGCGATCGCTCGGAAAATGGCGATTACATCTATGGCAAAAGGCGCCTGCGTGAAATTGACCGTCGCCTGCGTTTCTTGTCCAAACGTCTGGAAAACGCCGAAGTGGTCGACCCCGCTCAGCGCGGTGAATGCGATCAAGTGTTTTTCGGCGCCACCGTGACCGTCTGCAATGCCCAAGGTGAAGAACATACCTACAGTATCGTCGGTATGGACGAGGTAGATCCCGGTCGCGGCCGTATCAGTTGGATTTCTCCGCTGGCCAAGGCACTGCTCAAAGCACGTGAAGGCGATTTAGTGAAGCTGCACACACCAGTCGGCGTGGAAGAACTGGAAGTGGTGGAGATTTGTTACAAAGCGTTATGAGAATTAATTGTCACCATCATTGCGATTAAATTCCTATTGTTGACTGGGCTACTCAAGATTCAATCAATCGCTGAGGATCTGAATTGATAAGATACATCGCCTATACATTCCTGTTGTTGCTGATCGCGGTTCCATTTGTGCTTGCCGGCATCCTTTATCTGGTGATGGCAGATCAGCCGACGGTCAACCGTGTTGCAGAATTCACGCCGGCGCATATCGAGCGCGCCAAGCACATCATTAAAACGAATGATCCGCGCACGATGAAGCCAGGCGTGCTGCGTACGCTTGCACTTTCACAGGAAGAAGTCGACCTGACCGTCAACTATCTTGCCAGCCGCTACGCACGAGGCAGTTCTCGTATTGTGTTACAGCCGGGCAAGGCGATGCTCTCCGCGAGTTTCGAACTTCCGTCCAATCCCTTTGGACGATTTCTGAATATCTCGGCATTGCTGCATGAAAGCGATGGGTTTCCAGTCTTCGATCAACTGCAGATCGGGCAGCTATCGATTCCGGAGTGGCTTGCGGATATGCTGTTCGAATACGCACTACGACAACTTAATGCGCGTGAAGATTACCGAATTGCGAGTGACACCGTTAAGAAAATCAGTGTTGCGGATGGCCGATTCATCGTAACCTATGACTGGCAGGCAGACCTGCCGGATCGGATCAGGAGTATCCTGCTGCCGCACGAAGAACAGGCGCGATTGAAGGCTTATCAGGAGCGGCTTGCCGAGAACGTCCGCAGCGGCTCAGGTACGGCTGAGATGACGCTTGCAGATGTGATGGCGCCACTGTTCAGATTCGCAGCCGAACGTTCCACGAGCGGCGATGCTGTGGCGGAAAATCGTGCTGCAATCGTGGTGCTGGCGTTCTTTGTGAATGGTAAGGGGCTTGGAGTCATCGTGCCTGCTGCGCGAGACTGGCCGCAACTACCGCCACACAAGGTATTACTGGACGGGCGTGAGGATTTCTCGCAGCACTTTACGATATCTGCAGCGATCGCCGCCAATGCCGCCGCACCGCTCTCCAATGCCATTGGACTTTACAAAGAAGTCGATGATTCGCGCAGTGGCAGCGGATTCAGCTTCAACGACATTGCTGCCGACCGTGCTGGTACGCGCTTTGGCGTACTTGCAGCCAACAACAACGAATCTGCGCTGAAATTGCAACGCCAGGTTGCCGCAGGTATCCGCGATTCAGATATTCTGCCGAGAGTCGCGGATCTGCCTGAATTCATGCCTGAAACCGAATTTAGGAAACGCTTTGGCGGTATCGATTCGCCCGCTTATAAACGCATAATGGATGAGATCGAAAGACGTATTGCTGCTTTGCCGCTGTATCGCTGATTGGGAGTGTGTAGATCGTGCGGTAAAAGCGAGATCGTTCGTTGGAAGTTGCAAAACCATCTTGAGGGCGACTCTAGAAATTCAAAGTTCTAAGCAACACGATTTGGGCAGTGTAGCGAGAGTACATTAGGTTATTGCCGTGGCGGCGGATTTACCCTGATCCAGATGGTGGTCGCAGCAGTCGGTGTATTAATTGGCTCTGCCGCACGGGCGGCGTAGTGTTTTCAAATTTCAGCTTTAGTATCCATATAAGATGTAGCTTATTCAAAACTCTCATCTACACGGCGATCACGCTTGTGTTCTTCAGCAATCTCTTTGGTCAATAAATCAGTCTGCCTTTTTGCCCATGCAATCACTAAAGAGTCATCGTGTGTTTGTAATTTTTCTACCAAAGCGAGATAAGGCGAAAGATTATCTGCAAGTGAACCCGATCGAACACCACTTGGGTGGAGTCGAGATGCATATATATCCAAAATTGCCGAGCGATCAGGTGCTAACTCAAGAATTTCCAGTGCCAACGGTGACCAAAGAAGGATGTCATGCTCGCCATTCTTGACGAAGAAATGAATCTCTGCGGCTAACTTGGGTAAATGAACTTCAAGATTTTCCTTTGCCCATGCCATGAGTATTTCCGGTAATGCTGCATTGACGGGACTCTCACGATCAAATCTGAAAAAATATGACAGTGGCCTATGCTGCTGGTTGTTCGTTTTTCCTACCCAATCTTCATTCAGGAAAACTGCAATTGCTGCCATAGGCTGAAGCTGAAATAAAGTGCGAGCCAGTTTGCCGAACTGTCTAGCGCCTGAGCGGTAATCAATGAGCGCACGAGCCAGTTTTGTGCAGATTGCTATGGCATCCTGATACGCGGCATCTCCAAACATGCAAGCGACGGCAATTTCATTTACGTGATAGGCATTATTCGCATTATTATCCTGAAAATCATTCATTTTCAACAATTTTCTTCCTATCGCGGAGGTGTCACTATTAATGGGTGTTTTACTACTTTGCAATGAGTGCAACCGCATACAGAAAATATCAACAGCAACCGAATAACCTTCGAGCAAGGATGCGACTCCGGATAGTATTTTCTGAAAAAGTGGCGGTGAGATTGAATCACATGCATTTCCATACTTTAGGTACGAGTACGTCTGCGATGGTGCATGACCACGGGCAATCGAGGAAATGAGTCGTCTGGCTCCGGCCTCGTCAATTGGGTATGAAGATTGAAGGATGGGGAAAACAGGGGAAAGTACTGGATCTTTTAAGGCTTCATCCATGAGCTGATTTACTACGTTCGAATCACGAGTGCTGGCGGCTTCGATAAAACCGCGTAACAAAGAAATGTTGCGTTTACTCTCTGGTAATGTAGTCAGGATATTGAGAAATTGACGCCAATCCTGTTCGATATTCAACGCGCCTTTTGCAAGTCCACGACCGAACTGCCATATCATATTGTTATCGCTACTTAACAATTCCGGCAGCAAAGATGCAAGAATATCAGGAGTTGCAGCAGTCTCTTTGCCCAAATCCTCTACAACTTTGTTCACACGTTCCCAAGCCTGCATATGCGCGGTGTCACTATCGCCATCCAACTCAATATCAGTTATATCAAAATATCCTTGCTTGTTTAACACATAGGCTCGTATCTTTTGTTCCAATTTAACTGGACGAAGCATAATTTCAAGGTCGAGTGTGCGTTTAGCAAATTCCGGGGACATTTTTTGAAGATCAAAATGGATGGTTTTGCGAATCGCAAGCCATCCATCAGGCCAGCCATCCTGCGTAGCGAAATCTTTCGCTATTTTTTCAAGCTCATTACAAATTCGGGCATATGCCCATAATTCACCAAAATGTTGCGCGAGCAATTGTTTGATGTCGGATGTGTATAGCGAATTTGAGTTTGCTTGATTTATGGCAAATGCAACCACTACTCTGAACCAAGCTGAAATTTCAGCATCCGTAGGTATCCAACCAAAATCCCGATGTCCGCCTCCAAAACTGAAATCATGACTTGAAGTAAAATGAAAATTTTCCAGCATTGCCGCTAAAGCTGTTAAGCCGCATGCATTCAGTCTTTTGTCCTCACTTTCAAGTAACTGCTGGACGACAGTTAATCTAACTTCTACCAAGGCATGCGTGCCGGATAAATACAAATGGAATAATTCTTTGAACGAATCATGAGTAGAGTTGTGATTCTGCGATTCAGTTTCTTCTGCAACAAATCTGGCGAGCAATAAAGCAGCTCGATTGAAGTATTGCGGTTCGTAGGCTATCGAACGTAATAAGCTGTACCATCGCCAACGCTCATGATTGACTGGTGATAAAAATGTTTTCCCTGCATCTTCTGATGCAGCCGATTCAATAGCCAGGAGTGCTGTACCCGGCGTGAGTGGTGCGACATTCATAAACATATCGATATCAAGTTCATTCAGGCAGGTTGGGTTTCCTAATTGTCCAGCTGATCCTAGCCAATCTTCTGCCATCTGTTTGGCTTGCTCCGAATCATGCAGGTAGCCAAGCCGTCGGCTAAATGATTTCAGTAGCCGTTCTCTTCCTGATTGGAAAAAGGTATTGGTGAGTGTGCTCGGATGTATTTTTTCTAATGCTTGTCGTGCCAATCGGTTAGCTATTGCATGCGGTAGTACGGCGCGCCATTTACTTCTTCGCTGTACCAGATCACGAGAACGCAATTCCCCAATATGGCGATACAACTCATTGGGAGGGATTCCGGCTAAGCTCGCCAAAATAGGTAATTCAGCCGTTACATCCTCAATAGTTTCCCCATCGAATGAATAAACAAGTGAGCATACTTCCGCAGCTTTCATCAAGGCTTCGCTATCACCTTGGCGCTGTTCAAACAACCGCCGAAATAATTCCATATCGTTCAGTGTAGCTAGGCTGCCGCTGTGTTCAACAGTACGTGCCAGTGCCAGAGCAATGCGTGCATTCCCGCCAGAGAATTCAGCGATGCGAGTGTGATCTATTTGCGATACATTGGGTTTTAAACGTTGAAGGATTTCTTCAATATTTTTCTCAGAAGCCGGTTCAAGCCTGAATACCTGCGTCTCTTCCGGTTCATCGTCGGAAACATCATATTCGACGGTAATCAGACTCACGAAGCCATCTGATGTACTCACTGCCTGAGCCAAGTCCCTGTGCAGCGCCGGATTGCAATTGTCCACAACGACTATGGTTCGTAGCCCATTTACCGCGCACCGGTGAATCATGTCTCGGGCTGAAGGTGTCGGGGGTTGATCGCTTCCTTGGTCAACATAAGTGACAATAGAGTGATCCAATGCGTCATTTCCAATCTTGGAATCGAATAGCGCCTGAACCAAACGTGTCTTGCCTGTACCGGGCAGCCCAATTAATCGAACAATTCCGTGTGGATTCCTTAATACTGAGCGTATAGCCTGGATTCCTTGTTCGACAGTGAGTGGCGCATTGCCGCCTGCTTGCTGTGGAGCTATTATCCGGCATTTGTCGTCAAGTAAATATTCTGAATCAACTGAGTCACCGTATGCCCATTTGCCATACGGAAGCCAGCCGGCCAGTGGTTCGCCTATTCGTTCGAGTAACCATAGCGCAACCCCTCGATAGCTCCTGATCCATCTAGCCAAACGGTCTCGATCATAAAAATCAAGAGTCAGTGATGTGCCTGGTGGCAGATCCGAGATAGCATCTTGCATCGCACTCTTGCGATTGTTAAGTGCACTATCTGCTGTTGAGCCTTTTCCACTAACGATTACATAGGCTCCTTTCTTAGAAGCCAACTCGCAAATTGAGAGACGAAGCTTTTTATTTGGACGCATCTCAGGCCGAATGGCGTTTGGTGGCATATCTTCCTGCTTGACCTGAAAACCAGTGACACTTTTTAGGATGAAATCCAAATCAGGAGAACCATCTGGTAATTCCACTCGGACATCAATACCACCATCCGCCGCATTTTGATGTCCACCAGCAGTAACCGCAGATAAAGGAATATTTAATCGGCGAAGCTCCGCTTCACATAACCTTACAACTAAAGTACGAAGATCTTCGTCGTTAAGTTTACTGATGTGATCACCAGTGATATCTAGCATTTCAAAATTTTGGAATTGGGAAAACGGTACTGTACCACCCTAAGCAAAATAAAAGGAAATCGGGGGCATACCACAATTTTTATTTTCAAGCAGTTTTATGCATTGCCAGAAACTTATAACATGACATATTTTTTCTGCCAGTTCTTAGTTACTACTTTTCTCGTAACCTCATGGAATGTCACCATCGACATAAAACCATGATTCGTCCTCGCGCACGAATCGGCTGATTTCATGCAATCGATGAGCACGCCCATTGATTTTGTAACGTGCGACAAATTCAACAATGGCGCGATCTGGAGCGGATTGTTCGTGGCGTTTCACGGTGAGGCCCGACCACTGGTTGGGCGGCTGACTTGCCAGCCCGAGTGAGGTGGGACGCGTGCTGTGATGCCAGGTTGCCAGCAGGTAGTCTTCACGATTCAGCGTATACGCCGTGTAACGTGAGCGCATCAGGTGTTCTGCCGTGACGGCTACTTCACCCTGATCCAGATAGCGGCCGCAGCAATCGCTGTATTGCTTCGAATTGCCGCATGGGCAGTGCAGTGTTTTCAAATTGGCAGATTGAGTATTCATATACAATGCGGTTTATTTGACAGTGTAATTTATCACAGTCCTTCTCTGAAATTGTGTGAATAATGAATGCGCCGCAACGTCGTATCGCTCATCTGGATATGGATGCTTTTTATGCCTCCGTGGAGTTACTGCGTTATCCCGAATTGTGCGGTTTGCCGGTTGTGATTGGCGGGCGGGACGAGCACCAGCCGGTGATGCGGGCGGATGGCAGTAAGCATTTTTTCCGCTTGCGCGACTATGCCGGTCGCGGGGTCATAACGACCGCCACGTATGAAGCGCGTGCAATGGGTGTTCATTCCGCCATGGGGGTCATGAAAGCAGCACAGCTTGCGCCGGATGCCATTCTTCTGCCGGTTGATTTTGCTATTTACCGTCATTATTCGTGTCTGTTTAAGGCTGCGGTTGCCGGTATCGCGCCGCAGATTGAAGATTCCGGCATTGATGAAATCTACATTGATCTCAGCGATCTGCCGGATGATACCTTGGCGCTTGCGCGGCGCATTAAGCAGTCAGTGAAAGAATCTACCGGACTTTCCTGTTCTATCGGCATCACACCAAACAAGTTACTGTCAAAAATTTGTTCGGATCTCGAGAAACCCGATGGATTGACAATTCTCGGGATATCCGACATTCCTGATCGAATTTGGCCGCTGCCGGTAAGTAAAATCAACGGTATCGGCCCTAAGGCTGCCAAGAAACTTGCGTCACTGGGTATCACCACCATTGCCGAGCTGGCGCAGGTCGAATTGAGTTTTCTCCGGATATACTTTGGGCGCAGCTATTCGATCTGGTTATATGAAGCTTCTCACGGAATCGATCAGCGCCCGGTGATTACCGATGCTGAACCTAAATCCATCAGCCGGGAAACCACTTTTGAGCGGGATCTGCACCCGCGTCAGGATCGTCATGATTTATCAGAAGCATTCACAGCTTTGTGCACACAAGTAGCCGATGATCTAAAGCATAAAGGCTATGCTGGACGTACCATCAGTATAAAGCTGCGTTTCGAGGATTTTCATACGCTCACACGAGACTGCTCGCTGACTGTACGTACTGCGGATCCTGTTTTGATACGTCGTACCGCAGGAGAATGTTTGCGAAGAATACCATTGAAGAAGAAAATTAGGTTGCTCGGTATAAAAGTCAGTACACTTTCTCCGGTTGAATCCAAACAGGGAGTCGAAGTACTTCGTCAAAGAGAGTTGCCGCTGGAATTTTGAAGCATTATAAATGGCAGTTATCCATAAGCCAGCGATGGATCATGTGGCATGTGTTTTTTTAGTACTTAAATTTTTAATCTTTCTTTATAGACTGGCCGGAATGATATGAATTAGCGTACTGCTAATTTTGGCAATAACACCACAGTTAAAAGAAAAATTCAGAAGGAATTTGTTATGTTTGATCGTGCTAATTTATATCGTGTGGCGCCATTCGGCGCGTATGTCTTCTTCATGCTGCTGGAAGATATGCTGTTGAAGTTTGGCTGGGAGGCTAATGATTTGCGCCTGCTTTATGTGGTGAAAATAACTGTCGTGGCCGGTTTGCTTTGGACGATGAGAAGTGCCTATAGCGAATTGCGCTGGCCAATTGGCGCCAGCTTTCGTACTTGGGCTGTTGCAATAGTTGCCGGTATCGTTGTTTTTGTTGCGTGGATTAACTTGACAGCAGACTGGATGGTGATGGGAGAATCCGTTGGCTTTGATCCGCGCGATCAGGATGAGATTGATTGGTTTCTGGTTGTGGTGAGGCTGGTGGGTGCGGCACTGATAGTTCCGGTGATGGAAGAGCTTTTCTGGCGGTCATTTCTGATGCGTTGGATAGATCATCCAAACTTTCTTTCGGTTAGTCCTGCGCACGTCGGATTAAAAGCATTCTGTATCACGGCTGTACTTTTTGCACTGGCACACAGTCTGTGGCTGGCTGGTTTATTTGCCGGTATTGTTTATAACTTATTATATATGCGTAGCGGAACGCTATGGTCACCGATTCTTGCCCATGCAATTACCAACGCGATATTGGGTATATGGATCGTATCGACAGGTAATTGGGGTTTCTGGTAGACGGATTTGCCGGTGAGATTTTGTAATTAAATTACATTCTCAGGATGCTCGACGATTTCTTGATAAATCAGGTGATGTATTGTCTGCATATGTTCTGATTTTATGTCGACAAATTCAACGCCAGTGGAGATTGTTTTGTGTCCGTTCTTATTGATTGGTTTGGCAGATCTGATAGCACTTTTAACGGTTACAGGTATTTCTTTGTCAAGAATTGTGATGGTAAAAGCTAAAGTGATTATTGTACCTAGTGGTCCCAAAGGGAGGCTTGAGCTGATCCCTGCACCACATACACTGAGATCTATGAGGGATAGCGGGATATGTTTTTCAACGACAGATCCTGGAAGACTGCAACGGATCCTTCGTGATTTCCGAATGTTTTGACCTTGAATTTCCTTGGGGAAGGATAAGTGCAAATACTTAAACGGTACTTTAATAACCTTGTCGACAAAGACTATAAAATTGAATACAGAATTTCCGCTGAATAAACTTACCTGAACTTGATCGCCTTCAACGAATGGTTCTCCTATTAACTGATCAGTTGCGGGCATGGCAGTGATGACAGTGCTGTCTTGCACATAACCAATCAAGGATGTTACGTAGGAATTATATTTTATCTCGACTGGGCCTTTTGATCGCGAGGATAGTTTAAGCTGTAGCTTATGTCCCACTTTGAGCCGCATATCATCAAATCTAAACTTATCACCGCTTGACTCAATCTGCTCCGGTTCGGGCTTTTGCATGCGAAATATCGACGATCCTTCCAATTGCTTTAATTCATCCTCTGTTTCGAAGACATAACCGCGCTTTTGTATCGGCTGATGCGCTTGATCGAATAAATCCCATGGTAATGGCTGACCAATTGTCAGATCGGTAGTTTGTATCGGTATCAAATTCATAATCGATTATTTTTAGAGTGAGTAATGAATATTTAGTTAGCGAATCGGTCCGTAGCGCTGATAGGATGCAAGCCAATACTTGGCAGTTAGCACAGGATTGTCTTTTTAACGGTTTGAGCGATTTAAAACTTTAATCGTGGCAGGAAAGCGTTCAGGGATGAATACACCGGTAGGAAGTGGGTTAGCTATTGCATCTGTTTAGCTGGTGATGACAATTTCTATTGCAGATATTTGCTGCTTACTCCACATGGATTAATCCAGCTCCAGCGGTGTAATTGCAAACCCAGAGCTTGCATGCCACAGCAAGAAGAATTATCTTGCAATTAACCAGTGCTTCTTGGGCAGACCAGATAGGGAGATTGTACAATACACATTTACGCTAATATTCGAGAAAAAACTGAATGTAGTGACGATAAAACCACTATTTGTGTTGTATTTTTTAATGATAAGCCGATTAACTCGCTTGTTCGCGTTGACCCCTTAAGCGATTCAGTGTTAGAGTTCTTTCCACGTGGTGGCTAGGGTCTTTTGTGGTTTTTAGTTTTTGTATCTTTTTCATTGTCTTATTTATATTTAGAGAGAGGGGAGAGTAATGGAATATCAATCGCTATACAAGAAACAGATGTTTCACGCTGTGGCTGGTGGGTTACTGTTGATCGGCATGAGTTCGTCGAGTGTTTATGCACAAGCTGTCACGAATAACAAAGATAGTGGTGGCAGCAGTTTTATGAATTTGCTTAAAAATAGCGGCGTTAAGTTTGGCGGCTGGGTGAATGGCGGCGCGACTTTCAATCCAAGTCAGACTGATGGTTTTAACGGTCCGATTACTTTTGCTGATCAAGCGAATAGAGCTCAACTGAATCAGTTGAACATTTTTATGGAGCGTGCTGTGAAGACGGAAGGTAAAAGATGGGATGTCGGTTTCCGTGCTGATTTCATGTTCGGTACTGATGCTATCTTTACCCAAGCCTATGGCAATCCGGCATTTGATGTCAATAATGGTAGGGGTTTGTCTGATCGGGGTAACTGGGATCTTGGGATATGTTGTAACTCTAGTCGCACATACGGCATCGCAATTCCACAAGCCTTTGCAGAAGTTTATGTGCCGATTGGCAATGGGCTCAATGTGAAAGCAGGCCATTTTTATACGCCGATTGGCTATGAAACGGTTCCTGCGCCTAATAATTTCTTCTATACCCATGCTTACACGATGCAATACGGTGAGCCTTTTACCCATACCGGTGTGTTAAGTAACTATACGGTGAATAGGAATTTTACCGCGATGGCTGGTGCAATCGGTGGTAGTGGAACCGGTGGCTGGGATGGTAATTTTGATAGGCAAATGGGAAATTGGGGCGGAATTGGCGGTGTTACCTGGACCAGTGATGATAAACAAAGCTCACTGAATATTGCAGGTACCGGTAGTACAGCCTCCACACGCAGCAATAATTTCTGGGGTATGTATAGCATCGTGGCGAAACATAAGTTTACAGAAAAGACCCATTTTATCTTGCAACATGACCATGGCTTCGCTGATGGTGTGTTGACAGCTAACGGGGTGACGAATGCTACGTGGTATGGTATTAACTCACATACATATTATGATCTGACACCGGATCTGTCGGTCGGTGTCCGCGCTGAGTGGTTTCGCGATACCGACGGCTTCCGTGTTTTCTCGCCAGGGCGGGTAGCCGCAGCAACGAATCATCTTGGAAACAGCTATGCGCTGGGTGGCGCAAGCTCACTGGCCACTAGTACTCCTGCGGATTATTATGCAGTAACCTTAGGTGCAAATTGGAAGGCAGCTAGAACATTAAAACTTGGCTGGCAGGGGTTAAGAAATTTGAATATTCGCCCCAATATTCGCTATGACAGAGCCGATGCACTTCATGCCGCTGCATATCGGCCATTTGGCGGTAATAAGGATCAAATTTTATTTTCATTGGATGCGATGATACCTTTCTAAGTTCTTTACCAGTCTATGAGTTTACTGATGAAGCAAGAAGAAAAAATGCGCCTGCGGGCGCATTTTTTTATTCCGTGATCTCTGATCTGCTGTGTTGCCGCAATAGCTGCAATAAATTATTCAGGTCTTCTGGCGCATCGGCTTTCCATTCGAGGATTTGCTCCGTTTGCGGGTGAGTCAATGCAAGTTTCTGAGCATGCAGAGCTTGCCTGGGAAAGCTAATCAATAGCTGTCCGATTACTTGCCCTGTTTTTCCGGGTCTGCCACCATAAACAGGATCACCGGCCATTGAATGTCCAATAGAACTCAAGTGCACCCGGATTTGATGTGTGCGCCCGGTTTCAAGGCTACATTGCAGTAACGTGCAGCCTGTAAAGTTTTCGATAACCTGATAGCGTGTGCGTGCTGACTTGCCGTTTGTTGTAACGGCCATTTTCGTGCGATGTATGGGATGACGGCCTATCGGCGCATCGACACTGCCAGCTTGCGTAACCTCTCCCAGAACCAACGCCAGATAATCGCGTTTTACCGTATGTTGCTGTAATTGGCGGACAAGGTTTGTTTGTGCTTCTAGTGTTTTTGCAACGACCAGTAAACCGCTGGTGTCTTTGTCCAGACGATGGACTATGCCGGCACGGGGTACGTTTTCCAGTTGTGGCGCGTGATGTAGTAAGGCATTTAACAAAGTGCCCTGCCAGTTGCCATTCCCCGGATGTGTGACCAAACCGGCTGGTTTGTTGATAATAATAATTGCATCATCTTCGTGAATGATGTTCAGATCGATATCTTCAGCCACATACGTTGATTCAGCGGGCATATCTTGAGGAGAGACTTGAACATGCTCATTTCCCCATACTTTTTGTTTTATCGTGGTGACTTGGCCATCCAGCATGACTCGATTTTCAGTAATCCAAGTTTGCAAGCGGCTGCGTGACCAGTTGGGTAAAAGCTTCGCCAGAGCTTGATCGAGGCGCAGTCCTGCATAATCCGCAGGAATCGTTAAGTCAATGATGCTGTGCGCTGGTTCGTTGCGTACTGGCGGAAGTGGCTTTACGCTATAATCGCCAGATGTATCTTTGTTTTTTATGGAATTCGTCATGTTACGTAGTTTAGCTTTATTTCTAGTGTTATGGTTACCGGCATGCGGTTTGTTGCCGGATCGCACCGAAGATCAACAGGACTGGTCTGCCAATAAGTTCTACAGTGAAGCAAAAAATAAATTGAATGATGGTAGTTATGCTGCAGCCATCAAACTGTATGAATCATTGGAAGCGCGCTATCCTTATGGCCGGATAGCACAGCAGGCGCAGCTTGAAATTGCCTATGCACATTATAAAAATGAAGAACCGGCTTCTGCAATCGCAGCCACGGATCGATTTATTAAATTGCATCCGAATCATGTGAATGTTGACTATGCCTATTATATAAAGGGATTATCAAGTTTTAACGACAATTGGGGAATGATGGGTTTCTTGATGAAAGGCCCGCTCAAACAGGACATGAGCGAGCGTGATTCAAAAGCATCGCGTGAGTCATTTGAAAATTTCAAAGAACTCGCGACGAGATTTCCTGAGAGCAAATATGCGGTCGATGCCAGGCAGCGTATGGCCTATTTGGTCAATGCGGTCGCTATGAGTGAAATTCACATTGCACGCTACTATATGAAGCGCAAGGCCTATGTTGCCGCGGCCAACCGGGCGCAAAATGCAGTCAAGGAGTACCCTCGTACACCGGCGACTGAAGAGGCCTTATATATTATGATAAAAGCCTATGAAGCATTGGAGATGCATGATTTGCGGGGTGATGCCGAGCGCGTGATGCGAATCAATTTTCCTGACAGCCACTTTCTTGCGGAATTGCCAGAGGTTGGTGCTAAGGCTTGGTGGCAGTTCTGGAAATAAACCGAGCACTTCAGTGGATGTTGGTTATTCTTGATGGTCTCTCAGGTGAATAGCCAGTACATCACATTCTGCATGATATAAAACGCCTTTGGCCGTTGAGCCCATCAGTATGGCAAGTCCATGTCGCCCATGTGAACCCACGACAATCAGATCAATTTGCTCTTGTGCAGCAAGCTGGGTGATTTCCTGTTGCGGCTCACCCCAGATCATCCAGCGACGTTCTGGTGGAATATCCAGTTGCTTGCTGATTTGTATTAATTTATCTTTTTCTGCTTCCAGTAAATCATACGATGAATCTTCATTCAGTGGAATCGCCATGCCATAAGGCGTGTCAGGCATAGGAATATTATCCAGAACATGAATGATATGGAGACGTGCATTAAATTGATTTGCCAGAGATCTTGCCCTTTGCGCCACAAAATGGCCATAATCGGAGAAATCGATAGCGAGTAGAATATTCTGGTAGTTATTCATATTGGGTTCCTTCTTGTGCAAGCAGAAATATGGATTTTAACCCATCTTTAACATCCACAAAAATATATTTATGTTAATCAATGTATTATCGTGTACTGGTATTTTCTGTTATTGATTTACGTGTAATTTTCTTGTCAGCTGATCAGTTTTTTGGTTCCACCGGGAGCCGGGTTAATTTGCAGCGTTTGATAAATCGCCATTAACTCAGGTTCGGCTAGCGTACTTTTCCGAAGATGAATCGTTTGTCCATCTTTCCGGCGTAGACTGGTAGTCACACGCTGCTGCACCAGCAGAGTGCGCTTTAGTTGTGACCAGGAATCGTTGATTCCGGCCTTTTTAAGCGTTGTCCTAATGGCTTGCACACATTGATAGGCCAGTACCGTGATAAACAAATGCCCATCCGACCGACTCTCCTTCGAGTGAAACACGGGATGCAAGCTTAGCGCATCAAGCGGGACATGAGACTAGAACTTGATATACAGCGGGTATGGAAAGACAATTTCCGAGTTTATGGTGCTCGCAAAGTAGGGCAGAAGTTGTTGCGAGAAGGCATGGGTGTTGCTCGTTGTACGGTCGATCGGTTGATGAAGAAGCTTGGAATGCAAGGTGTTCGGCGTAGCACGAAATGTTGGACTAATAGGCACTGGCGTATCTGGAGTCAAGCAGTTACACATTGAGGTCTACATGAAAATGACAATCTTGATCTGTTGATGATTGCAACGGCCAGACAGCAAGTGTTATCGCAGCATTAATTCACGTTCACCGAGCTGCATAATCGTTCGATTGACATCGGGCTCGATAAATCCGTTTCACTCATCAACTGCAGCAATGATTCATAAGGCACAGGGCGGCTGAAATAATATCCTTGCTGCAAATGACAGTGATGATGAAGCAATATCCTGACTTGCTGCTCAGATTCGACACCCTCCGCAATGATAGCCAGATCCAAATTCATACCCAAACCAATAATTGCCTGAGTAATAGTCAGATCATTGAGGTTTTGATCCAATGCGCGGATAAAGGATTTGTCAATCTTCAAGATATCGATTGGTAATTCACGGAGTAATGTGAGCGAGGAATAGCCGGTCCCAAAATCATCCAGCGCGATTAGAGCACCGAGTGCTTTTATTTGTATCAAAATATCAGATGCCCGCCCAATGTCGCTCACGACAGCGCTTTCGGTAATTTCAAGGATAAGTGAAGTGGCAGGTAGTTTTGTTTCGCTTAATACTTGCGAAAGTGTTTGCATAAAATTTCCATATAAAAGCTGACGAGGGTTAACGTTAACCGATACATTGACCGGTTTGCCAGCTTGTAAAAGCTTCTCAGCGGCGGTGCATGCTGATCGCAATACTTCTTCTCCCAGCTGTTCCATCAATCCAACACTTTCTGCTAATGGTAGAAAATCACCCGGTGACAGGTATCCGCGCGTGGGATGCGGCCAGCGCACCAGAGCTTCCATGCGTACGATCCGCCGTTGATGGACATCGACGATAGGTTGGTATAAAACTTGTAAATGACCTTCGTTCAAAGCGGTGCGCAATTCTTTCTCAAATTCAAGCCGATCGCGCGTCCAAGCGACAGAAGATTCTGCCGAATAAAATCCAAAACTATTACCGCCCTCATTTTTTACCCGATGCATTACTGTACTTGCGCGTTCTAATACAGCCTCAGAGTTTTCTCCATCTTCCGGGAAAAAACCGATTCCTATGCTAACGGTTACAAAAACTTCCTGATTGTGTAAGCGAAACTTCTGTCTGATCGACTCAAGGATTTTTTGCGCCATTTGCGGAGTGGTATCGTCTTTGTGCAAATGGTCAAATAGCAAAACAAATTCATCACCGCCCCAGCGCGCAACAATATTACTCTGATGCGCTGTGTTAGTGAGTCGCTGTGAGACCATTTTCAACAACTCATCGCCTGCGCGGTGACCTAATGCATCATTAATTTTTTTAAAATTATCTAATGTGACAAAAAACGCGGTAATAGTTTTACCGTGTTTCTGTACTGTTGATATCAATTCTTCAAAGCGTGTCAGCAGCAATGCCCGGTTGGGAAGTTTGGTTAAAGTGTCGTAACTTGCCTGATAGGCAACTTGTTTAGTCAATTCAACGGTATCGGTGATATCTGCAATTGCGATAACAAACCCCATTAACACTTCTTGTTCATCACGCAATGTATGCCGGGTAATGCGCACGGCGCGCTTCTCACCACCGGCAGTCTTCAAATAGCATTGGATTGTATTGACGTTGAATGCAGGCACAGGCAACTCTGACCCTTCTGATTCATTATAGGTGCCATCGCGGATCTTGCTGAGATCAAGTATTGTGGGGAGTAGGGTGCCTTGCACCTGGTTGAGGGTCACACCGAAAATCCTTTCCGCTCCTTTGTTCATATAAATAACATGATCGCGGGCATCGGTTGTAATGACGCCGTCTCCTACCGATTCCAGAGCTGCATTGGAACCCGCCTTAGCAACAAATAACGACTGCATGAATTCGTTGATGCGCCGCCAATTCAGTAATGGATAAATCGCTATCGTTCCAAGCAGGGCAGCGCTCGGGGGAAGCCAGATATGCGCCAGACGTAGGGCTACCCAAACAAAAAATAAACCGCAACCCAACAAAATTAGCAGAAAAGGTATCGTGATGTTGCGCTGCAGAATACTTACAGCGAGTAGTGCAGTCAGTACCCAAATTACCGAAATCAAGCTGATTGCATAATCGGCTACAGGATGGATAGCGCGATTATGCAACAACATATTGAGGACGTTGGCGTGCCATTCAACACCGCTCATCGGTTGCCGGTTGAGCGGAGAAACGGGTGTGGCGAAGCGCGTTCCCATGCCGGTTGCCGTCATTCCAACAAGAATGATTTTATCTTTCAAGCTGGCAAGCACCTGATCATCAAACAAAACCTGCGTATAGGACAATTGCCGAAAACTACCCGGTTGTCCGGCGTAGGGAATCAGCGCTTCGTGCGAGCGCACCCAACGGCCCCGGGTATTTACAGGCGTTTCGCTTAAATCACCGGTCCAATCCGCCATGTATTTGTTTGATTGTGTTGCCAATGCAAGTCCGAATGCAGGCCACCGGGGTTCTTCGATACCGGCTTTTAGAAAAACCCGCCGGGCTATGCCATCACTATCCAGTTCAATATCTACATGGCCGAGCCTTGCGCTTTCACGAAAGAAGGAGAGTGGTTCAACAAGATAGATGCGCTCAACGTTACCATCCGCGACGGGCGCAACCGGTAAGATAACAGCGCCGTGTGCGGCAATGGCAGCAGCCAGCAACTCATCGGCAAATGGATCATTTTGCGGTTCTGAAAACAGAATATCAAGCCCAATGACATTACTGCCGGTCTTTTGCAGCCGATTGATTAGTTCTGCATGCAAACTTCTTGACCAAGGCCAGCGTCCCAATGTTTGCAGACTTTCTTCATTAATTGCTACGATAACGATGTTGTTGTCGGGCAGGGATTGCTGAATGGTGGAAATTTTGTCATAAAAAACAGCATCAATGCGCTCCAGGACTGAGAAAAATGACAGCAATCCCACCCCGACTACTAGCAGGATCGTGCGTAAAATGAAAGTGACGTGAGGGAAATACGTATGCCATCCGGTCATAGAAGAAGGTCAATTAATGGCATAAAGGGTATTAAGTTCCAGTAAGGATTAGCATAAGGGATATCAATTGCTTGCGCTGGTCCCCATGGTCCTTCGAAACCATCCGATTCAATCGTTTTGGTGCGCAGGAAATATTTTCCGCCATCGGGGCGATTAACGGTGAGTTGCGTCGTGGTTGTATTTTCGTCATGTAAAATTTTCGTGAATTCCTTGTCGCGCGCCAGTTGGAAATGAAAGCGCTGTCCTTCACCGCCAGCTCTCCATGCAAATGTCATTTGAGATTTATCGAATTTAGTTTCTTCCATTGCTGGCCCTGGGAATGGCATCCGGAACGGCATGGCATCTGTAAATGGTCCGGCCCCCTCGATTGCGGAAACCGATGCAATGCGCCAGAAATAATGCCCTGGCGATAAGGGATCGATCAAACGGAACTTATTGTCTGTTACTTTGGTGTCATGCACGATCGTCGCTGAGAATTCAGGATCCTGGCTGACCATAACAATATAATGTGCCGCTTCCGATTGAGCCGCCCATTGGAATTCTCGCGCAATCGGATCAATCACGCCGTCGGGTAAGGGCATAATGACAAAAGGCGGTTCAGGCCGTGCGTTCAACGTAAATGGTATAACGGCATCACGCCCCTCAATTCCCGAAGCATCAATGCCGCGAACCCGCAGCCAGTAATCGCCATCCGGAATGTCACCGTCGCGGAAAGGCAATTTGGTTGTAGTAAATTCAGACCACATAGCGTCAAAATTCCGATCTTTGGCGATTTGTGCGCGGTAGGTGCTGGCACCTGCTAAAGCGGGCAATGTGATTATTAATGGCAAGCGTTCATAAATAGCGGATGTTTGTGTCAAATCGGGCGGTGGTAATAATTTTACCGGTGGAGAAGGCGGCGCACTGAGCGCAGTCACTGTTCCAAATCCAGCGGAAACGTTAATCGCTTTCTGGCCGCCACTAACTTGTACCAGGCCAGTCAGCACTTCACTGCTGGTATCCGTGCCGTTGATTAAAGTGCCCACGCGGAAATCAGTGCCGCGAACCGAACTGACCGCAGAAGGGGTTTTAATTCTAAAACGGGTGCCGATTTCTGATTTAGGCGGCACAGAACTTTCGGTTCGGCCTTGTTGCAGCTCAATCAAGGTATCCACTAATCCATAATCGCCAAATACTTTCATCTCGTTGATGCGAATATGGCTGTTATCCTGGAGGCGCATGCGTGATTTGTCCGAAAATTCAACGGTAACGAAAGCGTCATTTTTGCTTTTGATTTCATCTCCGGCATAAAGCGGCATGCCTAACTCTACCGGTACATTTTCCGCCGTACTCACGCGCGTTAACATTGCAGTGCCATGGATATTCACTACACGAGCGGTAACACCTTCAGTATGTTGTTTTGACCACGCGACAGGAATTCTGATTTTTGTGCCGGGCGGGATGGTATAAGCATTTGGAACCCGGTTGAGCTGTTGCAGTCTGTTTACATATTGCATGCTGGTGAGATGCCGCTCACTAACGTTCCAGAGATTGTCGCCAGGACGTATCGTATAAATCCATTCCTCGGCCGTGGCTTGAGCGGATAAAGTCAGTAAACTGGTGAGAAACAATATCCAACAGGTGAATTTAAATCTTTTATTGATTAATTGCGGCTTCATTTTATCCTCCAGTTATCAGCGAATTGACTTGAATTCATCCGGATAGAGAAAACCCGTCGACTTTAATCCTCTACCTCACGATGCAATAATTTCAACCGGAGCGCCAACACTGATCCGGTCAAATAATTCCAATAAATCACTGTTACGCATCCGGATGCATCCGATTGAACCGGGTTTGCCCATTTCCACGCTATCCGGTGTGCCATGGATGTAAATATAACGTCGCATGGTGTCGACCGTACCGAGGCGATTAAAACCCGGCTCACAGCCGGAGAGCCATAAGATGCGAGTCAGAATCCAATCTCTTTTGGGGAATTGCGCGGCAAACTCCGGCGAATAGAATTCGCCAGTAGGCCGTCGCTTGATAAAAACCGTATTGATCGGCTGACCGGCACCGATCTTGGCGCGAATGATATGTTTTCCTAATGGCGTGCAGAAGCTACCATTTTCCTGGCCAGTACCATTTTTTGCAGAGGAAATCCGATATTGCCGGATGAGCTGTCCGCGTTCATCCAGCAGATCAAGTTGTTGGGTTGCAATAGTGATATTAATTTTCATGATTGCTCCGCACGGCTGTTTTGCGTCTTTGTGCGAAAAATTGTTTCAATAATGCACTGGCTTCGGGTGCCAGGATGCCTGCCGCAACTTGTAGGTGATGATTCAGCCGCGTCTCTGCTGGTAGATCAATCACACTGCCGCACGCGCCGGTTTTCGGATCCGCAGCCGCGTAAACCAGGCGTTGGATGCGGGCATGAAAAATCGCACCGATACACATCACACAGGGCTCCAATGTGACATAAAGCGTGCAGTCCTGCAAACGATAATTGACCAGAATACTGCTTGCATCGCGCATCGCCATGATTTCAGCGTGTGCGGTAGGATCGTCGGAAGAAATGGGACGATTATGGCCACGCCCCACGATGACTCCATTTTGCACTACCACAGCGCCAACCGGCACCTCGCCAATAGCTTGCGCCTGTTGAGCGAGTTCCAAAGCAACCTGCATGAAATGACTATCGGTATCGGTTTTTAGCGTCATTTTGGTTTCAAATAATGTTTGGCAATTCCGCGTGATGCATTCACGCCATGGTTTTTATGCTACATTGCTACCCATTGTAAATCCTGAATCTTCATGGCGAGCTGTTTCCCGGCTTATTCTGCATTAACGCGCTTGATTCCTAAAACTTTTATTACACATGATCGCTCAAGCTCAATCGCAACTTCATACTATTCGTGATCTTTTACGTTTTGCGGTCAGCCAGTTTAATAAAGCCGGCCTGCATTTTGGCCATGGCTCCGCCAACGCGTATGACGAGGCGGCTTATCTTATTCTGAAAACCCTTTATTTGCCACTGGATCAACTGGAACCCTTCCTGGACGCTCGCGTGACGGATACTGAGTGCAGCCAAGTGTTGGAAATGATCGATCGCCGTGTCACAGATAGAATTCCCGTCGCTTATCTGACACATGAGGCCTGGCTGGGAGATTTTAATTTTTATGTCGACGAACGCGTAATTATACCGAGATCTTTCATTGCCGAATTGCTGCAAACGCAACTCTCGCCTTGGATCACCGAACCCGATACTATTATTTCCGCACTGGATTTGTGTACCGGATCAGGTTGTCTCGCGATTCTGATGGCGCACGCTTTTGAGAATGCACAGATCGATGCTGCCGATATTTCTACTCAGGCGCTGGCAGTGGCACATAAGAATGTACAGGATTACGGACTGGAACAAAGAATTGATCTGATCGAGTCCGATCTGTTTTCAGCTTTACACGGAAAGCGCTACGACCTGATCATCAGTAATCCACCGTATGTAAATGCCGAATCTATGACGGCATTACCTCAGGAGTACCGGCATGAGCCAGAAAATGCACTGGCAAGCGGATTGGATGGGCTGGATGCAACGCGCCAAATTTTGCAACGGGCTGCACGGTACTTAACCGATGACGGCATATTAGTGGTCGAAATCGGCCATAACCGTGCGGAACTGGAACAAACTTATCCGAAAGTGCCGTTTACTTGGCTGGAAACCAGTGCCGGAGACGAATTTGTGTTTCTGTTGCAGCGGGAACAGTTGCCGGATGACTGAACGAAGCTTCAATCGAAGGGCCGTAGGATGTGCTGAGCAAAGTGAAGCGCATCGCGCTCTCGAAATATGCGCCTCCTTATTGCGTCGGCACATCCTACACACTTCCTGTATAAATTATTAACTTAAGGATTTTCCCTATGCCGATGCTATCGATCAACCCGGCCACAGACCAAACCATACAATCTTTTCCAACTTGGCAAAGCGCCGAAATTGATGCGACATTAAATCAGGTTGCAGCCGCGCAGATCGATTGGGCTGCGCTCAGTTTTGCGCAGCGATCGAACTGTATGCGGAATCTTGCGAAAATATTCCGGCAGCGTAGCGAAGAGTATGCCAATCTGATTACGGAAGAAATGGGCAAATTACTCAAAGAGGCCAAAGCGGAGATAGAAAAATGTGCGGTGGGTTGTCAGTACTATGCCGATCATGCGCAATCGTATTTAAACGATGAAGTGATCACTTCCGACGCCAGCCGCAGTATGGTTATTTATCAGCCTTTGGGCACCGTATTGTGCATCATGCCGTGGAATTTTCCTTTCTGGCAATTAATACGTGCCGCAGCACCGGCGATGATGGCAGGTAATGCGGTGGTGTTAAAGCATGCGTCGAACGTTCCCCGCTGTGCCTTGGCGTTAGAAGAAGCATTCCGGCAAGCCGGATTTCCCGCTTATACATTCCGCACCCTGATGATCAGCGCCGAGCAAGCGGAAGCAGTGGTCGCCGATAAACGTATTGCAGCGGTCACCTTAACTGGCAGCAGTGCGGCGGGACGGAAAGTCGCGGCCGCCGCCGGCCAGCATCTAAAAAAATGCGTACTCGAACTCGGTGGGTCGGACCCCTTTATCGTACTCGACGATGCCGATATCGAATTCACAGCGCAGCAAGCGCTCGTTGCGCGTTTCCAGAATATGGGGCAGAGCTGTATTGCAGCCAAACGTTTCATTCTTGTGGATACTATCGCCGATTCATTTGTTGAGCAATTTAAGGCACTGGTCAGCCAATTGCAGAGCGGCGACCCGAAAAACGATGCCACCAGCATTGCGCCGATGGCGCGCACCGATTTGCGCACTGCAATGCACGACCAGGTCGAAAGGAGTTTGGCAGCGGGCGCAAAGCTCGTGATCGGTGGCACTTTTATCGGTACACAAGGTGCCTATTATGCACCGACAATTTTGGATCATGTGCAACCGGGCATGCCGGCGTTTGATGAAGAATTGTTCGGCCCGGTGGCTGCGATAGTGCGGGTAAGAAATGCCGAAGAGGCAATCCAATTGGCCAATCAGACGGATTTCGGTTTGGGCGGCAGTGTGTGGACATCGAACGCGGCGCGGGGTGAAACGCTGGCGCGGAAAATTCACGCGGGTTGCGTCTTTGTCAATGGTATCGTCAAAAGTGATCCACGCTTACCGTTTGGCGGCATTAAAGATTCAGGGTATGGGCGGGAATTGTCTTATCACGGCATCCGTGAATTCATGAATATCAAAACGGTGTGGATCAAGTAGCTGCGGGTAAATCATATGATACTGTAGTGCCATTGACCTTAACATAACCGCGCGACATTAAACCCTTATATACAGCTTCAATATCAGCAGCTAAAGTGTTTTTCCCGAATTTGGCATGAATGGTGCTCATCAATGTTTTTGGAGTGCGCGGTTTCGATGCGTTGCGTTTAATGAGATCTTCCACAGTAATTTCAATTAATTCATCGATGGATGTTCTGGTGGAAGAGCTTTTCTGATTAATTACAATTGCCTTGCCTTTTGTTGCCGGTGGAGTAAGACAAGGCATTTCTTCTATTGATATTGATCGTACGGCAAAAATCTTATTCGCCTTCATATGCTTGATCAGAGGATCAAAGCCGGTATCCTTAGAAACAATGTGAAAAAAACCTGAAGGATCGTTTGCAGCCAGAATCCCAAGATAGTAAGCAATATGGAAATCAAGCGCATTGACTCCAGGTGTTTCAAGTATGACATAATCTGCTCGTTCTCCCAGTTCATGCATCGCCAGAACAAGTTCAACCGGAAGTTTCGTATTGTTTGGACCTAAGAAGATGCGCACTTGAAATTGCTCACCTTTCAGCAAAGCAAGCGACTTCGTTTGTACATTCTCGTAATCGATCAAAATATAATTTGTTTTCAAGGCAATCACTCAGTAAAAATCACTAAACAAAACTATGTGGCAAGTGATCTATTTAGCGGCATCTCTGGTTTTATACTTTACTTTGGCGGAATGTTTACAAGCAGTATTGCGAAATATTAAGTCATGCACCTGTGTTTCTGTAATTCTGCCACCATGGTACCTTGGGAGACTGACACTAACTTTATATTAACGGAGACGGTTTATGCGACATCTGTTGGCTACAACACTGGGCTTTATTGTTTTCGCATCGCTATCCGCACCAATCTTTGCAGCCGATCCTGGAGCAGTGCCCGCTGCAATCGTGAACATGCTGGGTATGAAGTTTGTATTGGTGCCTGCCGGTGAGTTTGTGATGGGTAGCGATGAGTCACCGGACATATTATCAAAAGTTTATCCGCAGTACGAACGCCGTCGTGTCGAGGAACTGAGGGACGAAGCGCCAGCGCATCGCGTGCGTATCACACAACCTTTCTATCTTGGCCAGTTTGAAGTCAGTGTCGGCCAGTTCCGCAAATTTTTAGAAGTGTCCGGCTATATTCCGGAACCAGTGGAAGATGGCACGGGAGCTTACGGATACAACACAGATTATGATGCGGCAAAATCAGCTAGCGGCGATGCTTTCGAGGGGCGTGATCCGAAATACTCCTGGCGTAACGCGGGTTTTGTTCAAGGAGACGATCATCCGGTTTTGAATGTAACTTGGAACGATGCGGTGGCGATGGCGAAATGGCTTAGCGAAAAAGAGGGCGTTAAGTACCGCCTGCCTACTGAGGCGGAATGGGAATATGCCTGCCGTGCTGGTACACGCACACGCTATGCAAGCGGCGACGATGCGGAATCCTTGCTAACAATCGCCAATATTTTCGATGCGGATGCTAAAGCATACTGGGCACGCTGGGCGGAATTTACGTTGTCAGGACATGATAATTTTGCATTCACCGCGCCTGTTGGCAGCTTTGCACCCAATGCCTGGGGATTTTATGACATGCATGGCAATGTCTGGGAATGGGTTTCTGATTGGTATGCGGACGATTATTATGCCAGGTCGCCGGTCGACGATCCGCAAGGGCCAGACGATGGTATCGTGCGCGTACGCCGTGGCGGCTCTTGGCATACCTGGTCCTTGTACGCGCGTTCATCCTATCGCAACTGGATTTCGCCGAATTCGCGCTACGCACTGGTCGGGATACGCCTGGTTCGTGAATTGCCAGCACGCTAGCAGCTTGCTTGGATCAAAGGAAAGCGATTGACGCAGTTTCAATCATTGTGATTTTTCCTCTGTTTTGCAACGCCAGATTTCATCACTCACCTCACAAAATTAGAGTTTTTAGGATCAAACCAACTACCGCACAAGCTGCGATGACGTGAATCACGTTGCCTTTGAAGCGTAACAGCGCAGCGGCTGCTCCGAGTGCGATTAACGCGGATATCCAATCGAAAGTGCCCTCGAAGCCATTAGGCCAAAGGACGTAGTAGCCAAAAAACAGCGCCAGATTTAGAATCACTCCGACTACGGCGGCCGTGATGGCGGTCAATGGCGCGGTGAACTTCAGGTCTCCATGCGTGGATTCAACCAGTGGCCCGCCGGCAAGGATGAATATGAAAGAGGGTAGGAAGGTGAACCAGGTTACGAGTGTTGCCGCCACGGCACCGGCAAGAAACATTGCATCCGGGCCGAACAGAACTTTGACGTAGCCACCGACAAAACCAACGAAAGCCACAACCATAATAAGCGGTCCGGGCGTTGTTTCACCCAGTGCCAGGCCATCGATCATCTGTGCCGGTGTCAGCCAATTAAAGTGTTCGACTGCGCCCTGGTAGACATAAGGCAACACGGCATAGGCGCCACCGAAAGTCAGCAGGGCCGCTTTGGTAAAGAACCAGCCCATTTGTGTCAAAGTGTGGTCCCAGCCATAGGAGGTAGTCAGCAAGCCCATCGGTATCAACCATAAAAACGTACCGGCAAGGACGACCTGAGCCAACCGGCTCCAGCGAAATTTGGCATGTGGCGGTGTCGGCGTGTCATCGTCGATGAGGGCTGGATCGGACGATAGCTTTGTCTTTCCATGACCACCCCCAGCTTTGAATTTATCCGGCGCGATGCGGCCGCCAAAGTAGCCGATCAAAGCTGCAGCTGCCACAATCGCCGGGAACGGCACATTGAGTGCGAAGATAGCGACGAAAGAGGCCGCTGCGATGCCCCATAACCAATTGTTCTTGAGCGCACGCGAACCGATGCGATGGGTTGCTTGCACCACGATGGCGGTGACGGCAGGTTTGATGCCGTAGAATAGTCCTGCGACTACTGGTACATCACCGTAGGCAATGTATACCCAGGAGAGGGCAATCAGAATCAGCAGCGAAGGCAGCACGAACAACACTCCAGCAACGATTCCACCCCAAGTGCGGTGCATCAACCAGCCGATGTAAGTGGCAAGTTGTTGAGCTTCCGGGCCGGGGAGCATCATGCAGTAGTTGAGCGCGTGCAGAAAACGCCGCTCGGAAATCCAGCGCCGATTCTCGACCAATTCTTGATGCATGATGGAAATTTGCCCGGCAGGGCCACCAAAGCTGATGAAACCCAGCTTGAGCCAGAAAGCAAAGGCTTGCCAGAAACTAACCGGTTGCAGGGGCAGGGTTGTACTGAGGGTGTTTTGCGTTTCGGGTGGATTCATTGCGGGGATACTCCTTCATTAAAATTTGCCAGCGTCGGCCCAAAATACCGGTAGTGCGTGCCGATGAACTCAATAGCCGCGGCACGGATGGTTTCATCCAGCCAGATCTTCCTCTAGATAGCGCTTTGCCAACCGCCTAACTTGACGTGTACCGACACTTATTACCTTCGATGCTTGTTGTTGATTAATCTTGCATTCCTTCAGATGATCCAGTACTTGTGCTCGTTGCACTTCCTTTTGACAATTAGCTTGTCCATTCCAAAATATCCGCCCCTGTTTTAGTAGCGGTGAGTTTAATCAATTGCGGGCATTTCTATTTGGGAGAAAGCGGATATTACTACTTGGGGCTAACAAATTTAAGCCCGATTGTCCTGGTTAGTCTACGCATCTAATGTCCTGAGAATGTACTAATATATGAGGACCTGAAGACTATAGAGTTAATTCTTTCTTTGAATTAAAATAGCATTAATCGTAATTAGAGTAAGGAAGCTCTGATTAAGTTGATTACATTCATGGTTCGCAAGCTTACCACGAACGTAATCAATATCTTACCGTTCGTCCTGAGCCTGTCGAAGGACTTAATCAGAGCTTCCTTAATATTAGCAATAATTTACTTATGTAAAAAATTCGTTGAATCACTTTGTAAATATAGTTACATATACGCAGGAGATAAGAGATGTTTAAAAGATTGATAAAGCAAGCAATTATTTTTATAGGGTTTTTGATTACGACTGGCACCGCCTATGCGGGGCTTTCATTCGTGACAACTGATACGGTAACTTTAACCCAGCCATTTAATGGAATAAGTGGATTAATCCCACATCCAATTGGTTCAACATTAAATGTCGGTCATCTCGATTTCGCGGGCTCAGGATCGGAGATAATTACTTATACATATCTGGGTGCGGAATCAGTTACGTTTGTAGACAAGTTTTATAATAATTTAGGCGGCACCACATTACTTGAATCCGATCCGGTTGGAACTTCAGTGAGCTCTGTGGTAAGCACAGTTGGGCCGTTAAGCTTCATGTTTGAAGGAAATACCGATAAATTCGCCATCAATGGCGGGGCTTGGTATAAAGGTACGTCGATTGCACTAATTGGAACGGATGTGCATATCGGCTCCGCTATATTTCAGTATGTAATTGGCTACAATGATAGTGCGGGCAGTGCGCTTTATGGTGATTGGGATGATTTTGTAATTGGCGTAAATGCTTTGCCTGTACCAGAGCCTGAAGCCTACATCATGCTGCTTGTCGGATTGGGCCTGCTGGGTTTTATAGCGCGTCGTAGGAAGCAAAATGCTTAAAATATAGATGCGCTTCAGACAATCAGCGTAGCTTTGGGGGCGAGGTTATGGCTGCGTTATAAAACTCAAAGAGCCATTCGCTTTAATTTGTCACATTAGTTAGTCCAATCTCAGAAGGTTTTTTGGTTCAGCCTGAGAAGTTTTTCTCAAAAATAGTAGCATAAAAATAAACGGCGAAAACCTACTGTACAGGTGCAAAACTCAGACTAAGAAGAGCGCGTATGAAGAAAATAAAAGATTTTGGGTTTGATATGGCGAAAATTATATTATTAATTATTTTAACTTCGTCAATTCTGGGTGGATGTGCTGCTCATCATGCTGTCGGTAATGATTTGAATCCAGGTAAATTTAAAGACATGATGAAAAATGCTGTGGCAGCTAACGCTAAGCATTATCAAAATTCCACCTTTAATGGAAGGAAATATCTTTTTTATACGCCTAATCAATCAGGAATACCGTTACTTATTGTCCTGCATGGCGGATTAGGGAATCCGGATTTGGTTGCAAGTACACTAAATATGCGCCCAATGGCCGAGAGTAATGGGTTTGCCGTTGCTTATCTAGGCGGTACAGGGGGTAGATTTACTCCTAATAATTTGACATGGAATGCGGGAGGGGACTGTTGCGGAGATGCTGCCAGATTAAATGTTGATGATGTCTCTTATATAGAATCATTCATTAGAGAAATGATTAAAACACACGGAATTGATCCAAAGCGTGTTTTTATAGTGGGGTACTCCAATGGTGCGATGATGGCCTATCGTTTAATGTGTGAAAAAGTGAATGTTGCCGGCATTCTTGCTATTTCCGGTCCCTTAATGGTTGATGCATGCCCTCATGTTAGCGGTATTAAAGTTCTTCATATTCACGGACGACAAGATGATCATGTGCCCGTTGAAGGTGGCTATGGTCCAAAATCTGTGGTGAAAATTAAATGGAATTCTGTATTTAATACCGAGCAATCGTTAAAGGGTTCTGGAGCCGATATATCTGTACAGATCCTTCCTGATGCAGGTCATGGGTTGCCTTCGATAATGAGAGCCGTGAATTTACCAGAAATCATTACTCAATTTATGTTTTCAAAGTGAGATAACAATTTGTATGGCTTAGTAAAACCAATAGCTCTTATTTATTTTGGTAATGAAAGTTACATGTTGCATAGCTAAAATATCAAGGGATATTTTGCTAGACTTATTGTTATCGAAAGATCTTAAGGCAAGCTTTAAATATATTAATGCAGCAATAGAAAATTCATAACGTGATATCCGGCTACCCAAGAAATTGTTAAGCGTGTCGAATTCGCTTTAACTAGCAGATGAGTTAGATGTACTTCAGATTAAAATGTGAAGCACGTACTTTAGAGTTAGTGATATTGGCGGATTGCATAGTTCAAATACCATTCAACTTAATCGCACTAGTAGCCGTAAACTCCCTTCAATACAGGAAATAAGTTACCCAAATTTTACATTCTGGATTTAGAGATGAATTGCAGTGTATTTTTTGATAAATAAATCAGAAACTTAATATTTCTTAGTGAGTGCCTAACTTCCTAAAACTAACAGGTAATTAAGATAAAAATCATGTCAGAATTTAAAAAATTTGTTTATACACCGATAGAACATGGCGATGTAACTTTGATTATTTCTGCATGCCGATCAGGGGGAGTTGGAGTTCTTAATGCTGAATACGAAACAAGTTCTGCACTAATTGTGGATCAGCTTGACCTGCTGGTTAAAAAATCTTGCCAAGGGTATGGTCTTAAAGTTAATTCGCTAAACGAAAATTTAATAACCGAAATTCATAATTGTAGCAAGAAGGGTTTGAATTGGTTAATAGTCGATTCCAAGATTGTCAGTACTCATGAAGTTTTTATTCAAGAACTGAGACATGCAGGTATTAAGGTACTTGCCGAGTTGAAACAATCTTATTGGCCAACTCAACCTTTCGATCAATTAGTCGATGGATTAATACTTAAAGGTAACGAAGCCGGCGGTTTTGTTGGTGAAAATAGCAGCTTTATCCTATTTCAAAAATGGCATAAGCAAACTAATTTGCCACTATATATCCATGGAGGTTTGACCCCTCATGTTGCGGCGGCCTGTAATGCAGTTGGTGCAGCAGGTGGTGTTTTTGATTCCCAAGTATTGTTGATGGATGAATTTCGATTACCTGATTCCTTGCGTTCTATGTTTAGCAACCTCGCCGGAAATGAGACCGTTCTAGTTGGTAATGGAGAAATAGGTGAATACTTCCGCTTACTCGTTCGTCCTGGTTTTACTGATGCGCAGGCTTTTATTCGTGCTGGTGAAGGACAAGACCATGACACGCTCAAGCGCTTGGTAAACACTAAAATTAACTGGAAAGAATTACGAAAAGGATTATTGCCAATAGGTCAAGATATTTGTTTTGCTGGCCCATGGCATAAAAAATATAGGCATTTAGCTGATCTATTTAAAGCAGTTGATGCAGCAATTGAAAAAAATTTGCATCAAGCAATTGAGGCTAAATCGATATCCCGGAATGCTCCATTGGCAGAAGCTCTAGGTATTCCTTATCCTTTGGTGCAAGGACCAATGACCAGAGTATCTGATTCTGCTGAATTTGCTGCAGCCATAGCAAACGGTGGAGCTTTGCCAATGTTGGCGTTTGCGTTGCTGAAAGGCTCTGCATTAAGAAAGTTATTGTCGGAAACTACACATTTGCTTGGCGATAGTCCCTGGGGTATTGGTTTGCTAGGTTTTGTTCCTCAGGAATTATTCGATGAACAGCTAACATTAGCAATCGAATTTCAACCTAAATACGCAATCATTGCTGGTGGACGGCCAGATCAAGCCGTTCGTTTGGAAGCTGCTAAGATTCCTACTTTTCTTCATGTACCTACCGCAGATTTAATTTCACTTTTTATTCAGGAAGGTGCGCGCCGTTTTATTTTTGAGGGCCGTGAATGTGGAGGCCATATAGGACCACTGAGTAGTTTTGTGCTCTGGAGCGCAATGGTCGATCGCCTATTAGTAGAATTGCAGAGTGGTAAAGTACAAGGTAGTGAATTTGAAGTTCTCTTCGCTGGCGGCATCCATGACGCAGTTTCTTCTGCAATGGTCCAAGTTCTGGTGGCTCCATTGGCAGCAAAGAAAGTAAAAATAGGAATTCTGATGGGTAGCGCTTATTTGTTTACGAGAGAAATTGTCAGTAGCGCTGCGATACTTCCCTTATACCAAGAAGAGGTAATCAAATGTACGCGAACGGTAAATTTAGAATCAGGACATGGTCACGCAAGTTGTTGTGCGTATACTCCTTTCGCCAAGGAATTTTTTCGTAAGCGTTCGCTGTTACGTAAAAAAGATGTGCCAGCTGACGAAGGCCGCAAAATATTAGATGATTTAATTATGGGCCGATTACGTATTGCATCAAAAGGTTCCGTTCGGAAAGGTGCTAAAGGCAAATTACAATATCTTGATGAGGAAAAACAACACGAAGAAGGCATGTATATGCTCGGTCAGGTTGCAACGCTACGCTCGGAAGTTACTGATATAGGGTTGCTTCACCAGCAGGTGACTGAAGATGCTGCTGGACTGCTTGCTACCCGATTTTCAAAGACTAGTGGGGAATCCCAGCTTCTCGCCGAGAAGCCTGTTGATATTGCCATTGTTGGCATGGCATGTCTGCTCCCGAAAGCAAATTCAATCGAAGATTATTGGAATAATATTCTTAATAAAGTTGATGCTATAACTGAAATCCCGTTACATCGGTGGGATTGGCGCTTATATTTTGATGAGGATCGCTCAGCGAAGGATAAGATTTATTCAAAATGGGGTGGATTTCTCGATGATATGCTTTTTGATCCAATTCGCTATGGAATGCCGCCAAAATCGCTAGAGTCTATTGATCCGATGCAGTTGATGGCATTGGAAGTGGCTCAGCGCACATTGATTGATGCAGGATATCAAGACAGAGACTTTAATCGAGAGCGCGCATCAGTCATCCTGGGTGTCAGCGGTGGAACTGGGGATGTCGGTACTCAGTATGGATTGCGCGCAGAGCTTCCTAGATTCTACGGTTCTTTACCTGAAAATATTGCTGATCGCTTACCTGAATGGACAGAAGATTCGTTTGCTGGACTATTAAATAATGTCAGTGCTGGACGCATCGCAAACAGGCTTAATCTGGGCGGAGTAAATTTCACTACTGATGCAGCCTGCGCATCTGCGCTGGCTGCACTATATCAAAGTGTGTCGGAGCTAACTTCAGGGCGTAGTGATTTTGTCATTACGGGTGGTATCGATACTGTACAAGGCCCATTTGGGTATTTATGCTTCAGCAAAACCCAAGCACTTTCACCGCGAGGTCGTTGTTCCTCATTTGATGCTTCCGCCGATGGCATAGTCATTTCTGAAGGCATTGCAATGGTTGCACTTAAGCGTCTCAATGACGCAGAACGTGACGGTGATCGCATCTATGCGGTGATTAAAGGTACCGGGGGCAGCAGTGATGGCAATGCGAAAGGAATGACTGCTCCATTACCCGAAGGACAATTACGTGCAATGCGCCGTGCTTATGCTCAAGCTGGTTTCGATCCCAATACAGTCGGTCTTTTTGAGGCTCATGGTACTGGTACTGTTGCTGGTGACACAGCTGAACTTGAAAGTACAATGAAATTAATTAAGGAGAGTGAGTACAATCCCAAGCAAGCAGTAATTGGTTCAGTAAAAACAATGATAGGTCACACCAAAGCTACTGCTGGTATAGCTGGGTTAATCAAGGCTGCTCTTGCACTACATCGTCGTGTTCTCCCTCCCCATCGTTGGGCAAGTCAGCCCAATCAGGTTTTACAACAAGCTGATTGTCCCTTTCAACTCATAGATCAAGCGCAGCCTTGGATAGTGTCTGAGGTTGTTCCACGGAGAGCGTCGGTAAGTTCATTCGGCTTTGGCGGCACAAATTTTCATATCGCGCTAGAAGAGTATACACAAGAATACCGTGAATGGCTTTCTCCAGTGACTTCTCAGCGGTGGCCGGTTGAACTGCTATTGTGGAGTGATGTTAGCCGTGAAGGATTAGTTGCTCGATTCATGGATATGCAAGGAAAATTATCAAACATACAAAGTATAGAATTGCGCGACATTGCGAACAGTTTGGCCAAAAAATGGCAAATGGGTAATGAAAATGTCGCAATTGTTGCAAAAGATTTAACCGATTTAAAAGAAAAGATTGCGGTTTTATTAGATTATCTGCAGGACAAAAGTGTAGAGCTGCCGGTAGGTGTTTATCATGGATCGGGTAATGCTCCGGTTGGAAAACTTGCAATACTATTCCCTGGGCAAGGTTCTCAGTACACAGGTATGTTACGTGAAGTTTCGTTACATTTTCCTATTTATACTGAGATGTTAGCCGAAGCTGATAGAATCTTGGGTGAAAACTTTTCACAACGTTATGGTGAAAATAAGCATCTGAGTCACTTCATTTTTCCACGTGGCTGCTACAGTGAAGACGCCAAAGCCGAGGCGCAACGGAGTTTAACAAATACAGATATTGCTCAGCCTGCATTGGGTGCTGTTGAAGCAGGACTTTGGAAGTTATTGCAAGCATTCGAAATTGAACCGGATATGCTCGCCGGGCATAGCTACGGTGAGTTTGTCGCGTTGCACGCAAGCGGTGCAATCGATTTAAATACATTGATGACCTTATCCTCTGCACGTGGAAGATTCATCATTGATGCAGCAGATACAGGAAAAACAGAACTAGGTACAATGCTTGCAGTTCAGGCACGCCGGGAAGATATAGAAGCAGTGTTGACAGGCCAGAATGACGTCGTTATCGCAAATCATAATGCACCATTACAAAGTGTTCTTTCTGGTTCACGCTCCGCCATTGAATCTGCAGAGAGAAAATTATTGGCAGCAGGAATAATCACCAATCAAATACCTGTGGCAGCTGCATTTCATTCAAACTTGGTTAAACCAGCGCAACGTGCTTTAGCAAATCTAATCGATAATATGGAGTGGCAACCATGCCGTATTCCTGTTTATTCAAATACAACAGCGAAACCACATGCTGCTGAAGTAGCTATTACCAAGAAGTTAATGGCGGAACATCTCGTGAATCCAGTCGAGTTCGTGGCTGAAATTGAATCGATGTATCAAGATGGTGCGAGAATTTTTCTAGAACTTGGTCCAAAATCCGTTTTATCAAAATTAACCGATAAGATATTAATTAATCTGCCGCATAAGGCAATTTCTATCGATAACGGTAGTGGATTGTCAGGTATGCTGAATGCGCTTGGGCAATTAATATGCACTGGTATTAATCTCAATGTAATGAAACTTTTTACGCATCGAGATTGTATGAGTGGCGATCCCGCCAAGTTGGAATCACTGCAACGGCATAATGCGGTGCCAAAACATTCTTGGATGCTGAATGGCAGTGGTGTCAGGCAAGCAAATCAGCCGGTTAAACAGATTGGAGTGACAGCCAATCAAATAATCAATCAATCTCTGAACGTTGCAACTGTTCAGGCTAGCACCGATAAACCACAAATTTCTGAGTATCAGGTAAATCAAGTAAGTCAGGTAAATACCGCCGATTTGGCTGATACAAAGCAAATACAGCAACAAAAAACATGGAAAAAGGAGAATCAAATGAGAGAGCGACGACCATTGACGAACTCTGGAAATTCTGCGGTTATGTCAGAGTATTTTGAGACTATGCGGCAGTTTCTTGAAACTCAAGAGCGAGTCATGACAGCATATATCGGTGAGCCGATTGTTGATCAAGCGAGCATGCGGGAACAGAGGATTGTTAGTTCATATGTGCCACCCAAAGTTCAAGCATACGAAGCTACGCAAGAGCTGGAGCCGGCAAAGCAGAATCAAGTTATGCAAATACCTGATAAAAAAACGGCCATGCCAGTATCTACAAATGCGACAACTACTCAAAATACTTCTACCGTTACTTCTGCTCAGGTAATTGATATATCTGATAAAAGTAAGGAGAAAAGTAAAATAGTTTCGTCTGTTGATCGTGACAGCATAACTAAAATACTACTGGGTGTGATTGAAGACAAAACTGGCTATCCGCCCGATATGATTGGACTAGATCAGAATCTCGAATCCGATCTTGGTATTGATTCTATAAAAAGGATAGAGATTGTAGGCACCTTATTGCAAAAGCTTCCTGAAAACTATCGCCAGGAAATAGGTGAGAATCGTAGCAAGCTCAATACGCAATCGACTCTAAATGGGATACTCAACATACTAGTTAATTTGAAAGCTGGAGGGACCGTAGCTGCCCCTTTTAATTTTGCCGAGGTGGGAGAAATGACTTCTATTCACAGTCATCCACCTCGGCATATTATTGAATATAAACAAGAAGATGTTGATAGAGCTGCACTTAAGCAGCTAAAGCAAGGACATTATCTTGTCACCGAAGATGAGCTAGGTATCGCGGATGAGTTAACGGAAAAACTTATTTCCCGTGGGTGTACTGTTAACTTAATCAAACGAAATACACTGCTACATGATGATTTGTTAAATAGCTGGTGTAATGAGCATAAAAATGAATTCAATGAACTTGCTGGTGTAATCCATCTTGCCCAGCTTAGTCGAGATTGGTTTAAAGCCGATGCTGCGTTGGATGAGTGGCGGAAGCAGTTGCAAATCAATGAGAAATCTTTTTTTGTTTTGTTGCATGATTTTAGTGACAAACTTGCAAAAGATGCGCATATAGTGTCATCAAGTTCGCTTGGCGGTTTTTTTAACCGAAATGGCAGTAGTTCACGCGGCGGGTTATGTATACAAAGTGGAGCCGTCGGGATGCTTAAATCATTGTTTGACGAACGCCCGTCACTGCGTATCAAAGCAGTTGATATTGACCCATCGCAGAATTCTTCTGAGATTGCGTCAATTTTACTTGGAGAAATGGAATTAGTTGGCGGGCGCCAGGAGATCGGTTATCCAGAAGGTAAACGTACGGTTTTTCACACGGTATCCGCACCCGTTAGCGTCGATCAAGCTAATAGTAAAAAATTGCAAAACATTATCGTTTTCGCAACGGGTGGCGCAAGAGGTGTGACTGCAGAGGTTCTACGGGAACTGGCGCTTCCAGGTAACACACTTATTCTTACCGGGCGCAGTACATTAGCAGATAAAGAACCGGAAATACTAAAAACGCTAACTACTGCTGACGCTTTGCGCCAATACTTTATTTCTGAAGCACGAAGCAATAATACCCCTAGCACGCCAGCTATGATTGGCCAGAAAATTAGCGCAGTACTTGCTGCAAGAGAAATGCACAGTAATATTGCAGATTTTAGACAGCGTGGTGCAATTGTCGAATATCGTGCAGTTGATGTGACAAATGAAGATGATATGCATCACTTACTGAATGATGTTTACAAGTGCTATGGCAGAATTGATGGCGTCGTACACGGAGCCGGCATCATTGAAGATAAATTACTTGCAGATAAAAAAATTGATAGCTGGACGCGCGTAGTTGAAACCAAAGTTATGGGTCTATTAGTATTGCAAAAATATCTGCGCGTTGGGTCACTCAAATTTTTTACAGTTTTTAGTTCTGTTGCTGGACGATATGGAAATAGTGGTCAAACGGATTATGCTACTGCAAACGAGATTATGAATCGATTATGTTGCCAATTGAACATGAATTGGAACAATCAGGTAAATATTATCGCTTTCTGCTGGGGTCCTTGGGGTCAAACAAAATTTGGTTCAGGAATGGTGACTGCAGAAACCGAAGCAAAATTTGCAAAAAATGGTGTAAAACTGGTAACAGCCGAAATAGGACATCAGTTATTTAAAGATGAGTTAATGCGGACTAATAATTCTAATGTTGAAATTATTTGTGGTGAAGGGCCATGGGAAAAGCGCGAATCAACTATTGGAGAGATCAAGAAAAGTTCTCAAACATTGGATACCCATAGTATAGGGTCGCTGATAGGCCGTTCGGAAAGAGCTGTATTAGCAAAGAATAATCAGGCAATTAATTTTCATATTGATGCTAAACAAAGTTATCTGCAGCATCATCGTATTGATGGAGTTCCGGTGCTGCCTGCGGCAGCCGCGCTGGAAATGTTTGCCGAGGCTGCCCAGCATCTTTGGAATGGCTGGAAGGTAGTTGAGATACAGAACTTCTGCCTCCTAAAAGGAATTGAACTAAAGGAGGATGAACGTAATTTTAGTATTGTTATCAATCCGCCTCCTTATGGCAGTAGTGCTGGTTTTGAAATCAATGCGATACTGCAATCTGAAAAGAAGGGTAGTAAGCCATTAGTTCATTACAAATCTACCCTGCGTTTAGAACAAAAACTACCGCATGGTATTGAGCAAGTTAATAAATTACATTCCGAGAAAAAACTGACAGTAACCAAAGCGTACAATGAGTTATTGTTTCATGGTCCTTGCTTTCAGGTTATCGAAGATATTGAGGGATTATCAAAGGATGGCGCAAACGCAACTGTAAAAACTACTCACCCGGTTAATTGGGTTTTAAATGCTGAAAATCATGATAAATGGATCTTTGATCCTGCAGTCATTGATTCTGCTGCCCAAATGGGTATTTTATGGACACGGAGTTTTCGTGATGAAACGGCGTTGCCGACAAAATTTGGTCGTGTTGTACGCTATCAAGAAACATTTCCTGACCAGTTATATATGGAGTTTGAGCTTATTCCATCGCAAGACTCGAATTTGCTGTGCGCTAATATTTATTTCTCAGATATTGCTGGTCAGATGGTTTTGTTGATTGAGAATATGGAATGCATATCGAGTAAAGCTTTAAATCGGCTTGGGGGAAGTGCAAAAGTTACGCCGAAAGCTATTGAATTGTTTTCTGGAGAATTGTAATGGGGATCGCCAATGACGGCTTGGAACCAATCGCAATTATAGGGATGGCCTGCGTATTTCCCCAAGCATCTAATATACAGGAATTCTGGAAAAATATTGTTACTGGTGTGGACGCAGTCACCGAGCCGACATTGAAATGGGATGCCGATCGTTACCTAAAATCTGGTCGAATTAAAACGGCTTGTGGGGGATATCTTAAGGATTTGTACCATTTCGATCCGCGAGAGTTTGGCATTATGCCGAACTCATTGGATGGCGGAGAACCAGATCAGTTCATGGCCCTTCGGGTGGCCCGTGACGCACTCCTTGATGCTGGATATTTAACTGGCGATTATGATCATTATGATACCGGAATTATTCTTGGACACAGTACTTATTTGCACAGAGGGCAAGGCACGCTAATACAGAATCATATTGTCTTAGATCAAACTATTGAATTGCTCCAAGTTGCTTGCCCTTTTATCAGTGAAGAAAAATTGACTGCGATAAGAGTATTGCTCGAAAGTAAGTTACCACAGTCCAATTCAGATATTGCACCCGGTTTAGTTCCAAACGTAATGACTGGCAGAATCGCTAATCGTTTAAATTTCAAAGGTCCCAACTATTTAATTGATGCTGCGTGTTCATCCTCATTATTAGCTGTGAATGCAGCGATTGATGAACTACGCGCTGGACGGAGTCGTATGATGTTAGCTGGAGGGGTTAATGCTTCCCTACCAGCTGAAGTTGCAGTAATTTTTACTCAACTTGGTGCATTAAGCGAGCGTCGTAAAGTACGTCCATTTGAAGAGGGTAGTGATGGAACATTACTTGGCGAAGGTCTCGGTGTTGTCGTTCTAAAGAGATTATCTGATGCAATTTCCGCTGGGGATCGTGTTTATGCAGTTGTCAGAGGGATCGGGCAAGCTAGTGATGGGCGGGGGCATGGCTTACTAGCGCCAAGTATTGAAGGTGAAACATTAGCTATACAAAGAGCATATAGCAAGAGCGGCATTGACCCAGCTTCTATTAGTTTAATCGAAGCGCATGGTACTGGTATTCCACTCGGTGATAAAACAGAAATAGCGGCACTAGAGAATGTGTTTGGTAAGCGCAAAGAAAATTATGGTAGCGTAGCGTTAGGATCAGTGAAATCAATGATCAGTCATTGCATTCCTGCTGCAGGAATCGCTGGATTGATTAAAAGCGCGCTTGCCCTGCATCATAAAATTTTACCACCAACACTATGTGACAATGTTAATCCGGAATTGGGAATTGCAAGCACGCCGTTCTATATTAATACGCAGAAATCTCCTTGGATTAGTCAATTAAATATACCTCGTCGGGTAGGGATCAATTCTTTTGGATTCGGTGGGATCAATACTCATGCGATTCTGGAAGAAGCACCTGAATCCGCGCTGAAACCTGAAAGATTTACTCCGTGGGAGGCAGAAATCTGTATTTTTTCTGCGGATAATCGTGAGGAATTGGCGAACAATCTTAAGCAGACTTCAGATTTTATAGGATTTTATCCTGAGAGACGGATAGCAGACATTGCAGCAGCATTAGCTGCTAAAGATAAAAAAGGTCAATATCGCCTTGCTATCATAGCCAAAGATAACGAAGATCTACCGATAAAAATTGAAGATTCATTACGGCGATTACGTAAAAGTGATTCCGCTAGATGGTCAACAAAAAGCGGTATTGTGTACAGTGAGACAAGATCTTCTGGAAAGCTTGCATTCCTGTTTCCGGGAGAAGGTTCACAGTATATTGGCATGTTATCTGATCTCGCAATATACTTTGATGAAGTGCGTCAATGGTTCGATTTCTGGCGTAGCTTATATGATGCTCCACCTGGTTCTACACGAACAGATGTGATATTTCCTCCAATCAGTGAACTGACAGAGCAACGTCGATCAGAGTTAGAAAAACGACTCAATGATATGGATGTTGGCTCAGAGGCAGCATTTATTGGCGGGCAAGCTATGTATGCTTTACTCCGTTCACTGGGAGTGGAACCCGATGTCATGGTTGGCCACAGTTCTGGGGAGTCATCTGCACTCGCAGCATCTGGTGCAATTCTTGCAGATAATCCACAACAATTGGCTGAGTTTATTCGACAGCTTAATAAAGTTTATCAACAGATATTAAAGGATGGCAAGATACCAGTGGGTAAATTGCTGACTGTCGGTGCATTGCCATTGACAGTTGTTGAAAAACATATTGATGCGCTTAATGAAAATATAGTTATTGCGATGGATAACTGTACAAATCAGCTGATACTTTATGGCGATGCCGGTCCCATTGAGTCAATCCATAAATCTCTTAGCGCGGAAGGAGGAATCTGCTTTCCGTTACCTTTTGACCGTGGTTATCATACAGCTGCATTCTCTGAAGCAAGCAAGGCATTTTTAAAATTTTATAAAAAAATCAAGTTAGTCTGTCCAAGGGTACCACTTTATTCTTGTTCATCGGCTGATTTATTCCCAGATACTACACAATCAGTGCAGCAATTAGCTGCCGCACAATGGTCTACCAAAGTCCGCTTCAGAGAAACGCTCTTAAAAATGTATCATGATGGAGTGCGCTATTTTATTGAAGTTGGACCTTCTGGTAACCTGAGCGCATTTGTAAAAGATACTTTAACTAAAAAACCACATGTTTCACTTGCCACGAATCTTCGTCACCGTAATAACCTTGATCATTTTCTGACGACACTGGCTTTTTTATATGTTGATGGTAGACCAGTAAAAATTGAAAATTTATTTAATTCACGTTTCATTACATCAATAGATTTCTCTAATAGCATACAAATAAAACATTCGAGTGTATTGCTGGACAATACTATGCCAAAAATACGTCTGAGTGATGCCGATCGCATTAGTTTACAAAAATTAACAATTAATCTTGATAGAGAAACTGATGTAATAAGCTTGTCCTCAAACGACGTAGAAATAAAATGTGAAGACAGTCGATCGAAAGGATCAATAGTTCAAGAAAGTGTTATGTCGGATTATTTTGATGTGATGCGTAACTTCTTGGAGCAGCAAAGTTCTGTAGTGAAAAATTGGCAATTGCAAACGGAATTAATACCAGAAGAAGAGCAACCGTCATCTTCAGTAATAGAATATACGAGTTTACTGGATTCAATTGAGGAGCTAGATCATCAACATCTGAAAGCGCGATGCTATTTTAATATTAAAGATGATCGATTTATTATAGATCATGTTTTGTCAGGTATCGTATCAAAAAGTGAGCCCGATTTGCGAGGTCTTTCTTGTATACCTTTCATGGTTAGTTTAGAGATAATGGCAGAAGCATGTGCAGTTCTGGCCAATAGCATTGAAGTATTTGTAATTGAAAATGTCAAAGCTATGAATTGGATTACGCTTGATGATGGAGAAATTACATTTGAAGTACATGCTGAATTGACTGATATAGAATCCAGAATTTTCTGTGCAAAAATTATAACGGCCCAAGGTGTTGCAGTAAGTGCGGATTTCCGATTTAAACCCGACTGGCATTGCAAGAAATTGTCTGCGCTTAAGGAAAAAAGAGTATCTCGCTGGAATGGGTCTGAATTATACTCGACCGGAATGTTTCATGGCCCCATCTTTCAAAGTATAGCTCATATTGAAGGTTGGGATGAAGAAGGTATTGATGCAAATCTTTCAGATGTTAGCTTAGATGGATTTCTTACTGCAAGAGAAACACCCAAATTAATAATTAATCCGGTCTTACTCGATGCGATGGGGCAACTTTCTGCGTATTGGATCGCACAGCAGATTGGCACTGACTTTAATAGTTTTCCATCCACTATTCAACGAATCGAACTCTATACTCAATGCCCGGCAAATATAACTGGCCTAAAACTACAGGCCCGACAATACTTATTGGATGATACAAACAAAGAAATTTCATCTGCACGTGCCTGGCAGTTTGAATGTATCGATCAGAATGGATATCCGGTTGTTAGGCTAGCTAATTTAATTAATATTTTTTTTCCTGTTCCAAACAGATTCTATCAAGTCAGGCGTGATCCACTTAATGGTTGGCTTGGACATCAATTTCCGGTGTTAAAAGATGATGTTTTAGTATGGGAGTTACCAAATTTATCTGATGAATTTTGTGCACAATCCGGTGGAGTTTTCTTGCGTATTTTATCGCACATCTTTTTGTCCTTTGAAGAACGCGATGCATGGAAGCAATTGCAAGCAAATAAGCGTTATCAATCCCAGTGGTTGTTAGGTCGAGCATGTATAAAAGAAGCTGTTCGTTATTGGATTTTTCAAAAAACCGGTCAATTACTTTATCCGTCTGATATTTATGTACTGCATGATCAATATGGAGCACCGTATGTTGATGGGTTATGGTGCAATACTCTTATACAGCCGCCAGAAGTTTCACTTTCACATAATAATTGTGCGAGCTTAGCCGCAATTTCGGAGTCACGATCTCCAGTAGGTATTGATATTGAAGAGATTAATAAAATTCGAAATAATGATCTAATGATTGAAACACTCACTGCTAGTGAAGAAGCTTTTGTACGTGGTCTGGATAGCTCAGTACTGAATGATAAACTTTTGCGATTCTGGTGCGCTAAGGAAGCGGCGTCAAAGTTTCTTGGTTTGGGTCTGCAAGGCAAACCAACCGCTTTTGAAGTTTCGTTTATGGATACTAGATGCGAGAGTGCTTGTGTTACCTATTCAGAATTCAAAATTGATGTCGTTGTTACTCGCAAAGATAATTCGATCATTGCACTGGCCAGTTGCTAGCAAATTAATAAAAGGAAGTAAATTGGAAGATATAGTAAAACAAGAAAAAATCATTCTGACTGTGATAATGATTGTTGAAGATTTAGTTCAGGATTGGGAATTAAATTTGGATGAGGCGATTAGCCAGGAAACATTTCTAGTTAATGATCTGAATTTTTCTTCAGTTGATATCATACAGTTATGTGTAGCACTAGAGCAAAATTATGAGCGAAAGCTGGAATTCCATGAACTTCTTATGGAAGATGGAAAATATGTCGGGGATTTGTCAATTCAACAGATTTCTATTTTTCTCGAATCTAAACTAAAAAATCAATAGGAGATGAATCTCGGATGACTACTCGTACATTATTTATCGGCATGGACGGTGCTACTTTTACAGTACTGAATGATCTTGTTGCAAAAAGTGGGGAAGGTCCAGTGATGCCATTTATGGCGAAAATATTCGACAAAGGAGTACGGGGCGTTTTACGTTCAACGCCTAATCCTTTGACTCCGCCTGCTTGGGTCTCTCTAATGACCGGACGAAATCCAGGAAATCATGGTATTTTTGATTTTATTCGTGCAGAAGAACGTGGAAACGATGTGTTTTTTACGCTATACGATTCTCGAGATTGTAAAGCAGAAATGATATGGTCGATTGCCAGTCGTCAGGGCAAACGAGTAGCTGCGCTAAATTTTCCTTTCACTGCACCTCCACCAAAAAACTTAAACGGCTTTATGCTGCCAGGTTTCATTCCATGGCGTCATTTGCGGCGTAACTCAGCCCCAGAAGATTTATATGATCGGTTAAAAACTATTCCAGATTTTAATCCGAAAGAATTGGCTTGGGATTTTGAGCAGGAAAAGCAAGCGCTTGATGAGCTAACTAACGAGGATCGCGAAAACTGGGTACGTTATCATTTGCCGCGTGAGAAACAGTGGTTTTGTATCGCTGATTATTTGCTGCGTGAAGAATCACCAGATTTAATGGCGGTAATGTTCGATGGTGTTGATAAACTGCAACACCAAGCTTGGTTATTTGTTGATCCTAACCTACAGACTGGCGAGCTCAGTGAATATCACTTAAGAATGCGCAAGTTGTGCCACGATTATTTTCGCCAGCTTGACAGTTTTATAGAACGTTTGGTCACAGCAGCGGGACCGGATGTACAAGTATTTATGGCATCAGACCATGGTTTTACTTCAACAACCGAAGTGGTGCGAATTAATTCTTATCTGCATGAAAAAGGATATCTGGAATGGAAAGATGTGCCCGATACTGAAGCAGAAAAACGACGAGAAGACAGCATGTTCGCCTATCTGGATTGGGAAAAGACAGTTGCTTATTGTCGCACGCCATCCAGTAATGGAATTAATATCCGTGTTGCCAGAAATCCCGGTGAATCTGGTATAAAACCAAGTGAATATGAGACTGTTAGGGCCAGATTAATAAGTGATCTTGAAGAATTAAAAGATCCAGTTACAGGAGAGCGGATTATTGCCGAGATACATACTAGAGAAGAAGTATTCCCAGGTGCGAGTATGGAAGATGCGGCTGATTTGTTATTGGTTTTACGTGATTTCGGTTTTGTTTCTATTAAAAATAAGAAGCCTGTAGTTGAGTTACGCACAGAAATAGCAGGTACTCATCATCCTGATGGTGTTTTTCTTGCATACGGACGAGGAATAAAACAAGGCGTAGTTGCAGAGAAATGCAATATTGTTGATGTTGGGGCAACTTTATTATATAGCTTAGGACTAGAGGTGCCTAGTGACCTTGAGGGAAAAGTGCCATTTTCAATCTTTAATGAAGCTTATCTCTCTGAGCACCCGATTGTGATTGGTGCTCCCACTAATAAGCATGTCAAAGATAATGAATCAGCCAGGATAGATGAAGATGAGAAAGAAAAAATCATGGAACAACTACGTCTATTAGGATATATGGAGTAGATGCTGTGCCAGTTGAAATTATTAATGGTCACCGGTTAAATTATGTTCAAATAAATTCTGAGCAGTCAGGGGATCAAGTGGAAGATCTGATCATGGTGCACGGCTTGGCCACGAATATGGCTTTCTGGTATTTCCAATATGCACCAGCTTTTTCGAAGAGATATCGAATAACGTTATACGATTTGCGCGGGCATGGTCGGTCAGAAATGACAGAGAGTGGTTATACTCCGCAAAATCTTGCTTCTGATCTTCAGAGTTTGCTTGTCCATCTTGGAATTAAACGTGCATATTTTATTGTTCATAGTTTTGGCGGAATAATTGCTCTCAATTTCGCTTGTCTTGATCCAAAGCGTGTGGCGGGTTTGATATTAGCCGATACGCATATTTATACTTTTCGTCAATTGCAAGGTGAGAAAAGTTGGGAATATGGCAAGAAAATTCAATCGCTCCTGCACCAATATGGATTGGATCTTGAAATCCATAACTCAAAGTTTGGATGTAAGCTATTAACTTTAATGGCACAAATGCAAATAGAAGAAAAGAATATTCCGGAAAACCTAGCTGAATTGATTATTCCATATTCAGGAAAATTCAGTAACCGCACGGCAATGCAATGGCTAAATTTAATGACCAATACATCTGCCGAGAATGAATTGATGAGTGAAGATGGTTTGACTTTAGAAAAATTACAGAAATTTAATTTCCCAATCCTGTCAATATATGGTGAAAATTCACAGGCTAAATTAACTGGAAAACAATTACTAGATATCTGGCCGAATGCAGAATTTAGACATGTGCGTGGTGCCGGACATTTTTTTCTGACATCAAGGTCGGATGAGGTATTAACGATATGTAATCAATTTCTTAATGGTGAGCTTACTAACAATTCTAAATACAGAAATGGTGAAGATTTTAAAAACTATTTTCGTTGCGAGCGTTTTTTTAAATCTAATGGAAAGTGGTTTTTTTTCACTCGGGAATCTACCAGAATTGGACCATTTATTGAATTAAATGAAGCTAAAAAATTTGTAGGCTCGTATCTTTCCAAAATAATCACAAATGATCGATAAGTGAGTCGGGTAAAAAATAAACTAAGCATCAGACCAGGCCTTAAAAAAGAAGACTTTAGGTTAATTGCACACGGTGGTTTCGGCGATGGACTTAATGCTTATGCACATTCTATGGCCTGGTTTAAAAACCAACTCTATGTAGCGACGACGCGCGGTAATTTTCCCTTTATGAGCTCGCGTCTTTCAATTGGGTTGAATACATGGCCAGTCGAGTGTCCGGAGGATCCATTTGAACTAGATATGCGGGCAGAGATTTGGCGGTATAGTCCAAACAGTGAAAGCTGGGAGAGGATTCATAAAGCACCACTCATAACAGGTAGTCACGGTAAACTCATTACACGAGAAATAGGCTATCGTGGAATGATAGTCTATCAGGGAAATAATAATGATAAACCTGTTCTGCTCGTTAGTACTTGGTCACCTGCAAAAGGACCTGGGCCACTAATATTATCGTCTGAAGACGGCGCCACTTTTACACCAACTTGTGAACCAGGTTTAATTGGTTTACCCGTAACAACAATCCGAACAATGGTGATGTTTAAGGGGCGTCTTTTTACAACTCCAGCTGGCTCTCGCGGAGGAAATCCAAATATATCTGCACATTCAGTGGTCTACGAAAGTAAAAAACCAGCGAGTGGTCAATGGAGACCAGTTAGCGATTTTGGTTTTGGAGACTCTGGTAATAAAACAATCTTTGAAATGGCTGGCTTTGAAGATTATCTATATGTTGGTACTTTTAATCTGGAAGGCTATCAGGTTTGGCGTAGCACAGTAGATGGAGAACCCCCTTATCATTGGGAAAAAATCATTGATCGAGGTGCGTATCGTGGTGCTTTTAATCAGTGTGTACTCAGTATGTATCCATTCAAGGGCGCGCTGTATGTTGGCAGTGGAATACAAGGTGGAGGGGTTGATCGGCAAAATAAAATTGGTCCTGCACCACCCGAATTGATACGAATTTACCCAGATGGGCATTGGGATTTAATAGTCGGTGATGCACGCGAGACTCCGGATGGTTGGAAAGAGGCTCTTTCTGGATATATGCCGGGATTCGATAATTTCTTCAACGGTTATTTTTGGCGCATGTGTGAGCACCAAGGATGGCTTTATTTAAGTACTTTCGAGTGGAGTGCGTTATTAGGCTATGCAAATAGAGAAAACTGGCCAGAAGCTTTTACTGGGATAGTAAATCACGTCGATCCACAATTTGTTTTGGAACGTCAATCGGGTTTTGATCTATACAGGAGTTTCGATGGCGAGAATTGGATACCAGTGACAACCAATGGTATGGGTAATCCATATAACATTGGTCTACGAACACTGATATCTTCACCGGATGGATTATATATTGGCACTGCTAATCCTTTCGGTCCAAAATGTATGCGCTTGAATGATACACGATACCGTTATAACCCACATGGAGGGTGTGAGATATTTTTTGCGGAGAATAAAGAATAAATCGTCGCAGCAGTGATGTTGTTTTTATAAAATAAATATTAAGTTTGACTGAATTCTATTTTCAAAGACGCAATCGGGTATACTTTATAACTTTTCCTAATTTTGATAGATAAAACTATGAGTGAATATCTTTTTACTTCCGAATCTGTTTCTGAAGGGCATCCTGACAAAGTTGCCGATCAAATTTCTGACGCTGTTTTGGATGCAATCCTGAGTCAAGATGCCAACGCGCGGGTTGCTTGTGAGACATTATGCAGTACCGGTTTAATTGTGTTATCGGGTGAGATAACAACGCATGCTTCTGTGGATTACAACATTATTGCACGGGAAACTGTTAAGAATATCGGTTATACCAGTTCTAATATCGGCTTTGATTCTACTACGTGTGCGGTCTTAACGGCTTTTAACAAACAATCACCGGATATTGCGCAGGGAGTTGACCGTACCAAAGAAGAGGAAATGGAACAAGGGGCTGGAGATCAGGGACTTATGTTCGGATATGCTTGCGATGAAACACCGCAACTGATGCCCATGCCAATTTTTTATGCACATCGTTTGGTTGAACGCCAAGCCGAATTGAGGAAAAAGGGCAAATTAGCATGGTTGCGTCCTGATGCCAAATCGCAAGTTTCAGTGCGATACCTGAATGGTAAGCCACAGCGTATTGAGACTGTTGTGATTTCAACACAACACGATCCTGATATTTCCCATCAGGCATTGACTGAAGCGGTTATTGAAGAAATTATTAAGCCAGTATTGCCTGCCGAGTTGATCAGTGATCGAATTAAGTATCTGGTAAATCCAACAGGTCGTTTTGTTGTAGGCGGTCCAATGGGTGATTGTGGTTTAACCGGCCGTAAAATTATTGTAGATAGTTATGGCGGTGCCGCACATCATGGTGGCGGTGCTTTTTCTGGTAAAGATCCTTCTAAAGTTGATCGATCAGCGACTTATGCCGGACGCTATGTTGCAAAGAATATTGTAGCGGCTGGAATTGCCAGCAGATGTGAGGTGCAAGTTGCCTATGCCATTGGTGTTGCAAGACCTGTTTCATTGATGGTTAACACATTCGGTACAGGGAAAATTGCTGACGAAAAGATTGCCGAATTAATTGAAAGACATTTTGATCTACGTCCCCGCGGTATCATTCATGCACTGAATCTGTTACGCCCTATTTACGGGAAAACTGCAGCCTATGGACATTTTGGTCGTGAGCTTCCTGAATTTACCTGGGAATTTACGGATAAAGCTGCTCAATTACGTGCCGATGCTGGTCTATAAATTATTCGTAGCATTTGCCGCTATTAGTAAGTTCTAATTGATTCTTCCCCTATGCTGAGGAGCGCTGCAGCGGTTTGTTCCGTGAGGCTCAGCAAAGGTGGGTATTGTTACAACGGCGCTCGTTCATATTTAAGGAGAAGATTATGAACGCTGTGCTTAACCCAAAAGGTGGTTCTTTTACTGACTATAAAGTTGCCGATATTTCGTTGGCAGAATGGGGACGTAAAGAGATAGCAATCGCCGAAACAGAAATGCCAGGTCTGATGGCATTGCGTAAAGAATATGCGAATCAAAAACCACTAGCAGGCGCACGTATCGCAGGTTCTTTGCATATGACGATTCAAACTGCTGTGTTAATTGAAACATTAGTGGCTTTAGGCGCGGAAGTGCGTTGGGCTTCCTGCAATATTTTTTCTACGCAGGACCATGCCGCTTCAGCCATAGCAGCTAAGAATATACCTGTGTTTGCCTATAAGGGAGAGTCTCTGGAAGATTACTGGGTATATGCTCACCAGATCTTCGAATGGACAGTTGCTGGACAACCCAGTGGTGCCAATATGATTCTGGATGATGGCGGTGATGCTACATTGCTGCTTATTCTGGGAGCCAAAGCAGAGAAAGATCCTTCAGTTATTGCCAATCCTACCAACGAAGAAGAAACCGTATTGTTTGCTTCAATCAAAAGCAAACTGTCATCCGAACCTAACTGGTATTCAAAAAATCTTGCCAGGATTCGTGGGGTTACTGAAGAAACTACTACAGGGGTTCATCGTTTATATGAAATGCATAAAAATGGAGAACTTCCGTTTCCAGCATTTAATGTGAATGATTCTGTCACTAAATCAAAGTTTGACAATCTTTATGGTTGTAGAGAGTCATTGGTTGATGGCATCAAGCGTGCAACGGACGTGATGATTGCTGGAAAGATTGCAGTAGTCTGCGGGTACGGTGATGTAGGTAAGGGTTGTGCGCAATCATTACGTGGTCTCGGCGCAACCGTCTGGATTACCGAGATTGACCCAATCTGCGCGCTTCAAGCAGCGATGGAAGGGTATCGTGTGGTTACGATGAACGATGCTTGTGATCAAGCGGATATTTTTGTTACAGCGACTGGTAATTTGCGAGTTATTGCGCATGATCATATGTTGAAAATGAAGGATCAAGCGATAGTTTGCAATATTGGCCATTTTGATTCCGAAATCGACATTGCATCTATCCAGAAATATCAATGGGAAAATATCAAACCACAGGTTGATCATGTCATATTTCCGACAGGACGCCGCATCATTGTACTAGCGCAAGGCAGGTTGGTAAATCTGGGCTGTGCTACTGGGCACCCTTCCTTTGTAATGTCCAGTTCATTTACCAATCAAGTATTGGCACAGATGGAGCTATGGCAGAATGGGGAAAATTATCAGAAAAATGTTTACGTCCTACCCAAACAATTGGATGAAAAAGTAGCGCGTCTGCATATTGGGAAGTTGGGAGTAAAACTCACTGAATTAACGGATGAGCAGGCATTATATTTAGGTCTCGATAAGAACGGTCCCTATAAGCCAGCGATGTATCGTTATTAATCATTTAATCTTTCTGAACGGGAGAATCGTTTGAATTTACATAAATTCGAATGATTCTCAGATTTAGCAATAGCTTGTTATAAAACAGAGCTGATTAGTATTCGTATTAATGTGGATTGAAATAATTCTGACCCTATAAACTCGTGCAGATGAAATCACAAAAGAAATTTTCCCCAACTTTCAGCTTTGAGCTTTTTCCGCCTCAAACCCCGCAAGGTGTTGAGAAACTCCGGTTAACACGCAGGCAATTGGCGCAATACAATCCTAAATTCTTTTCTGTAACTTTTGGTGCCGGAGGCTCAACTCGTGAACGAACACTGGAAACAGTGTTAGAAGTTCAAGCAGAAGGACACATTGTCGCTCCTCACCTTTCTTGTATTGGCTCGACTCAGCAGAATATTCGAGCGATTCTTGAAAAATACCATCAAGCAGGCATTCGGCATATTGTTGCGCTCCGTGGCGATTTGCCATCGGGTATGGCACAAGCTGGAGAATTTCGTTATGCCAGCGAACTGGTTGCTTTTATTCGGCAGGAGTTCGGATCTTCGTTTCATATCGATGTGGCTGCTTATCCGGAGTGCCATCCACAAGCGCGTTCTGCACAAGCAGATTTCGAAAATTTTAAGCGAAAAATTGAAACCGGAGCAAATTCTGCGATTACTCAATATTTCTATAATGCGGACGCTTATTATCATTTCGTTGAATCCTGTGACTCAGCGGGTTTGAACATTCCTATTGTTCCGGGCATCATGCCGATTAATAAATTCTCTCAACTGGTTCGGTTTTCAGATACTTGCGGTGCTGAAATTCCTCGCTGGATTCGTAAGAAACTGGAAGGTTATAGTGATGATAGTGCATCCATTCAAGCTTTTGGGTTGGATATTGTCACTGATCTTTGCGAGCGTTTATTACAAGCAGGTGCGCCCGGATTACATTTCTACACATTAAATTCAGCCGATCTGACATCGATCATCTGGCAGCGCCTCAATCTTAAAGGGAATGCTGTTTAAGTTAGATTTCCTTGTTTTTTTGTTACTCTGGTCAAATATAAGCAGTATCATCAGCAGATGATACGATCTTTTTCCTGAATTCTTCAGCCAGTATATAATGCGCATCAATATTCTGATTAAAATAATAAAGCACGAGGTCTCAAAATGAAAGAGGTAACAACTGATCCAGATAAATCTACTGCCGAAGCAGTTGTTCCGGAGATAACCACTCCAGATGTTTCAACAACGGATGCTTGTGTTGCGCATGCAAGAGAAATGCTGATTGCTCAGCTTGAGCGCATCAAAAGTAAAGATTATGACTTTGCACCTGAATTTAAAGACATGACCATTCAGCTTTATTTATTGGGTGTGATGTGGAAATTTGCTGAAAGCTTGGGAAATGTAAATGATGCACGTGAATTGGCTTTTGTAGCTTTGAGAGCCATGCTAATTCAAGATGGGCTACATAAAAATAAAGTAGCCAAGCGAATTGAGTTTTTGAGAAAAATGTCAAAAATTGAAGATGATCACAATGCTTTGGCTGTAGCTGTCGGGTATGAATCTGAACCCGATGATAACAGTCTGGCAGAAGTTTTTGATCACCACATCGATGATACGCAAGTTTCAGGAGCCTTTTGGCGATTATATGATCGCGGTAGAAAGATTATGTTGTATGGTGGTTTATTTATCGCCTTTGCCGTGATCTGGTTTGTAACATTGTTTATGCCAGGGAATAGTGCGATTGCAATTCTTGCTGCGGGATTGATTTCAGCGGCTCTTTTTGTAATACCGGTATTTCTTATTGGTGTATTTATATATCGCAAAAAAATAAAGAAAAGCAAACTAGCGGGTTAACCTTTGTGCGTATTATGTGTATGTTCGATATTATCTGGCGAATAACGAGAAATTAAGATTAACTGACCAAACTGGTTGCTGGCGTAAGAATGAGCGCTCATATTATAGATGGCAAGAAAATAGCTGAGTCGGTACGTGCTGAGTGGAAAATACGGACCGAGAAATTGATCCGGTCCGGCATTAAACCAGGATTGGCAGTGATTATCGTTGGAGATAATGCCGCATCTGGTATTTATGTCAGGAATAAAGTTAAAGCCTGCAGTGAAATCGGCATTTACTCGGAGGTGCATAGTTTTCCAGGGAATACGCAGCAAAGTGAGGTGTTAAATTGCATTCAATCACTCAATGAAAACCCACATATTCATGGCATTCTGGTTCAGTTACCATTACCATCGCATTTTGAAAATAATCGCGTGATTACATCCATTGCCGTAGAGAAAGATGTGGATGGTTTCCATCTTTATAACATCGGTGCACTGGTTACCGGAAATACAATATTTTCTCCTTGCACACCTTATGGTGTTATGGTGATGCTGGAAAAAAATCATATTCCGATTGAAGGTCAACATGCCGTAGTGGTAGGACGTAGCAACATTGTGGGTAAACCGATGGCATTGATGTTATTGGAGCGGGGAGCCACTGTCACCATTTGTACTTCAAAGACACGTGATTTACCTCAATTTACAAAAAATGCTGATATCCTGGTGGTAGCAATAGGAAAGCCGCACATGATTACAGCAGAAATGGTAAAGCCTGGTGCGGTAGTAATTGATGTGGGTATTAATCGATTACCGGATGGGAAACTCTGCGGTGATGTTGATTATGAATCTGTTAAAAATGTTGCAGGTTATATTACTCCAGTTCCTGGAGGGGTAGGGCCGATGACCATTTCCATGTTGCTATGTAATACCGTTCTGGCGGCTGAACGTGCACAAACCGGTATTAATAATAGATAAGCAAGTTAAATTTGATGAGTGTGCCAGACATGGAATTGCAACCTGATATTGATCCACAAGAAACACAAGAATGGCTGGATGCTCTCGATTCGGTCATCATCAATATAGGTGGAGAGCGTGCACATTTTCTATTGGAAAAGCTTATTGAAAAAGCTCGTCGCTCAGGTGCTTACCTGCCTTATAGCGCGACAACTGCCTATATCAATACAATTCCACCCGGCAAAGAAGAACGCTCGCCTGGAAATAATGCGATAGAACACCGTATTCGTTCCTATGTGCGATGGAATGCGATGGCCATGGTGTTGCGCGCAAACAGAAATACCAATGTGGGTGGTCACATAGCCAGTTTCGCATCGGCAGCAACACTCTATGACGTAGGCTATCATCATTTCTGGCATGCGCCTTGTGAAACGCACGGCGGGGACTTGGTATATATCCAGGGCCATTCTTCTCCGGGTGTCTATGCCTATGCATTTCTTTTCGGACACTTAAGCCAGGAACAACTTGATAATTTTCGTCAAGAAACTGGCGGTAATGGTCTGTCTTCTTATCCGCATCCGTGGTTGATGCCGACTTTCTGGAAATTTCCTACAGTTTCAATGGGATTGGGGCCTCTTATGGCTATTTATCAAGCGCGATTTATGAAGTATTTAGATAGTCGCGGATTCGTCAATACTGATGGCCGTAAAATCTGGGCTTTTATGGGCGATGGCGAGATGGACGAACCTGAGTCACTCGGGGCAATTTCATTGGCATCTCGCGAGAATCTCGATAATTTAATCTTTGTTGTTAATTGTAATCTTCAGCGTTTGGATGGCCCAGTACGGGGAAATGGCAAAATTATTCAAGAACTGGAAGGCGCCTTTCGTGGCGCTGGATGGAATGTGATCAAGGTGATCTGGGGTTCTTATTGGGATCCTTTATTGGCTAAAGATACCAAAGGATTACTACAAAAACGCATGATGGAATGTGTTGATGGAGAATACCAAAATTTTAAAGCCAGAGATGGGGCATATGTACGTGAACACTTTTTTGGCAAATATCCTGAGTTATTGGAAATGGTTGCCAATATGTCTGATGATGATATCTGGCGGTTAAACCGGGGCGGGCACGATCCTTATAAAGTTTACGCTGCTTATGCTGCTGCGATAAAACATACCGGTCAGCCGACAGTAATATTAGCCAAAACCATCAAAGGTTATGGCATGGGAGAAGCCGGTGAAGCACAGAATATTACCCATCAGCAAAAGAAAATGGGGACAACTTCATTAAAAGCCTTCCGGAATCGTTTTGGTCTGGATATTCCAGATGATAAGATCGACGAAGTGCCTTATCTCACTTTAGCCGAGGATTCACCCGAGTTTATCTATATGCAAGAGCGGCGTAAAGCTTTAGGCGGTACCTTTCATAGCCGAAAAACAAGTGCTCAGGCACTGCAAATACCGCCTTTATCAGCTTTTGAGTCATTGCTAAAAGCTAGCGGAGAAGGTCGAGAATCCTCAACAACCATGGCTTTTGTGCGTATTCTCAATATCCTGGTTAAAGATAAGCAGATTGGCAAGCATATTGTCCCGATTGTCGCTGATGAATCGCGTACTTTTGGCATGGAAGGCATGTTCCGTCAATTGGGCATTTGGTCATCCGTTGGCCAACTGTATACACCGCAGGATGCTGATCAGCTAATGTACTACAAGGAAGACAAGCACGGACAGATTCTACAGGAAGGGATCAACGAAGCAGGTGCCATGTCATCCTGGATAGCTGCAGCGACATCCTATAGCACTCATGGGATTCAGATGATTCCATTCTTTATATTTTATTCAATGTTTGGTTTTCAGCGTATCGGAGATTTAGCTTGGGCTGCTGGGGATATGCGCTGTCGTGGTTTTTTGCTGGGGGGCACGGCCGGACGCACGACTTTAAACGGGGAAGGGCTCCAGCATGAAGATGGTCACAGTCATATCGTTGCTTCAACGATTCCTAATTGTGTCTCGTATGATCCGGCATTTGCTTATGAATTGGCTGTCATTATCCAGGATGGATTGCGACGCATGTATCTGGAGCAAGAGGATGTCTACTATTACATTACTGTAATGAATGAAAACTACTCGCATCCTGAAATGCCGGATGGCGTTGAAAATGACATATTGAAAGGTATGTATTTATTTAGCGAAGGAAATAAGAACAGTAAGGAATTACATGTGCAGTTGCTAGGTGCTGGAACTATCCTTCGTGAAGTGATCGCGGCGGCAGAAATTCTCAAGAATGAATATAACGTTAATGCCGATATCTGGAGCGTGACCAGCTTTAATGAGTTAAGGCGCGAAGCTTTAAGTGTAACACGCTGGAATATGCTGCATCCCGATCAATCAGCGAAACTGTCTCATGTGGAAAATTGCTTCAAAGGTCGGGAAGGACCTGTAGTGGCAGCCACTGATTACATGAAAATTTATGCGGACCAGATCCGTGAATTTATTCCTGGAAAATATCGTGTTTTAGGAACGGACGGATTTGGACGCTCGGATACGCGCGAAAAATTGCGTCATTTTTTTGAAGTCGATCGATTCTATATTACGGTTGCAGCACTTAAAGCATTATCTGAAGAAGGAAAAATATCAAACCAACAGATTGTTAAAGCGATAGAAAAATACGGTATTGATCCAGAAAGACCTAATCCAGCAACCAGTTAAATCAGAAACTTATTTATCAAATATAAGAATCGATAACATAAATAAAATGACTGCATCAGTGTCTTTTCGTATTGAAGTATATTGAGGAAAGCATGTGGCTGAATTGAAAAAAATATTAATTCCTGATATCGGTGACTTCAAAGATGTTCCGGTTATTGAAGTTCTGATAAAAGCTGGTGATGAGGTTAAAGCTGAAGATTCATTGATCACACTGGAGTCCGACAAAGCTACCATAGAGATTCCATCCCCATACTCCGGCCTGATTAAGGAAATTTTTCTCAAGGCAGGTGATAAAGTATCTGAAGGTACAGCGGTTCTAACGATTGAAGTTTCAGATAGCGATCATGCGGTAGCTCCTAATTTAGCTGCTGAGATTGTGTCGGTCAAGAAAGCTGTTGCAACGCAACCTAAAATGGCAGTCAAGCAAGCAGCCGCCATTCAGCAAATTCAGAAATTGCCGCAGCAAAATGGATCATCAGTCAGCAGTGCTTTTTCTAAAGCACATGCGAGTCCATCAATACGCCGCTTCGCACGGGAATTAGGGGTAAATCTCGATTTAATTACAGGCAGTGGCCCTAAACATAGAATTCTCAAAGAAGATATACAGGCCTATGTAAAAACCGAACTATCAAAAACTCGTAGCAGTGGAACCGGACTGGCACTTAATTTACTACCATGGCCACAGGTTAATTTTGCCAAATTCGGCCCGATTGAGCTAAAACCGTTAACGCGGATTAAACAAATTTCTGGTGCTAATTTGCACCGGAATTGGGTAATGATTCCACATGTGACTCAGTTTGATGAAGCTGATATCTCTGATTTAGAGAATTTGCGAAAAGAATCCAATGAAAGTGCCAAAGAAAATAAAGTAAAATTAACATTATTGGCTTTTTTGATGAAGGCATTAATTGCGCCTTTGAAAAAATTTCCGGAATTCAATGCATCCCTCGATAATACTGTAGATGGCGAAGCTAATCTGATCATTAAGCATTTTTATCATATCGGTTTTGCCGTCGATACGATCAATGGATTAGTTGTTCCTGTCATTAAGGATGTTGATCAGAAGGGAATCATAACTATCGCCGAAGAATTAACAAGACTCTCTTTGCTGGCACGTGAAGGTAAATTAAAGCCAACTGATATGCAAGGCGCAAGTTTCACCATTTCCAGCTTGGGTGGAATTGGCGGCACTGCGTTTACACCGATTATCAATGCACCTGAAGTTGCCATTTTGGGTATTTCAAAGGCAAGTATTAAGCCTGTTTATCGCGACAACCAATTTATTCCGCGCTTAATGCTTCCCTTGTCACTCTCCTACGATCACCGAGTTATTGATGGAGCAACTGCGGCACGTTTTACGACTCATTTAACGGAAGTATTGACGGATATGCGTTTGGCCTTATTATAAGCAGATATGAGGAATATTTGACAAAGAAAGAATTCGATACCAATGGGTTTTCATACTGATACAGGTGGCGGCTATCGATAAATTTCCTCTCATTGGTATTTATGGTGGGACATTTGATCCTATCCATTATGGCCATCTACGTATTGCTGAAGAATTGCTCGATGTGATCAATCTGAAGCGTATCATCTTTGTTCCTTCTGGCGCCCCCCGTTTACGTGCTGCTCCTATTGCAGCAAGAAATCATCGTTCTAATATGGTGCATTTGGCCATCCGGGATAACAGTATGTTTTCGCTTGATGAGCGAGAAGTCAATCGCCCTGGAATCAGTACAACGATCGAGTCACTCCGAGAATATCAATGCGAATTGGGGGATAGCGCGGCACTTTGCTTTATCCTTGGGATGGATGCATTTGTAAAAATAAATCAGTGGCATAATTGGCATGAGTTGTTCAGCCTATGCCATATGATAATTGTCGCACGTCCAGGTTATACATCCCCCAATGATTATCAAATTCTACCGGTAGATCTCAAGAAAGAATTTATTTCCCGTCGTGTTTTGGATGCCAATGATCTAGGGCTTCAAACCAGCGGTTTTATCTATACGGCACAAACATCATTGTTGGAAATCTCTGCTTCACATATACGATCATTGATAAATGCCGGAAAAAGCATACGTTATCTGCTTCCGGAAAACGTCTCTGATTATATTAAATCCAATTGCTTATATACCGGGAATATATGAATTCAGAAAAGCTGGTCAATATCGTTGTCGACGCACTCGAGGATATTAAGGCCTATGAAATTGATGTCATCAATGTTTCAAAAATAACATCAATGTTTGAATATATCGTTATTGCGAGTGCAGATTCTTCGCGCCAGACAAAATCTCTGGCTAACAATGTGCAAGAAAGAGTTAAGGCTGCTGGGGGAAGAGTTTACAGTATGGAAGGTGAGCAGACAGGAGAATGGCTGCTCGTTGATTTAGGAGACGTGATTGTGCATATCATGCTGCCGGTTGCACGCGAATACTATAATCTGAAGGCATTATGGTCTGGACAGAAGAATTAAAACAAGCTACCTGGCGCAACAGAATGTGAACTGTCTGTCTTCTGATTTCTCCTAATCATGAAATTTTTTATACTTGCGGTTGGAAACAAAATGCCGGATTGGGTCAGAGCTGGCTATTTTGAGTATGTCAAACGTTTGCCGCGTGAAATAACGATTAATTTAATTGAAATTAAGCCCGAGAAGCGTGTCAGTGGAAAACAAACCGCGCAACTGTTACTTGCCGAGTGTCAGCGGATTCGTGCAGTCCTGCCACCCAACTGCCATATTGTGGTTCTTGATGAAGGCGGTCAACAATGGGCAACAGTAAAATTTGCAAATGTAATAAAAGAGTGGACGACTGATGGGGGTTCCGTTGCATTTGTTATCGGGAGTGCGGACGGGCTGCATGCAGATATCAAGCAGACAGCAAGTGAAATGCTCGCTTTATCAAAGCTTACCTTACCACATGGTCTTGTACGCGTTTTGCTGGCGGAACAACTGTATCGTGCCGTATCGATTATCAAGAATCATCCATATCATAGGAGTTAAGTGAAATCATGAAGTCATGACTAGCATCACTTTCCATTTCTCTTTTAAGATACGATGGATAAAACAATAGGGATAAAAATTAAGCGTATTTGAATTATAGAGTATTGATTACGATGTTTTCAGAAAACCAAATATATCTTGCTTCAAGAAGTCCAAGAAGACGTGAATTGTTAAGACAAATCGGTGTGAAGTGCAATCTATTAATGATGCGGGAAACGCTTGGCCGTGAAATTGATGTTGATGAACAACCGCTTGTTGACGAGTCGCCGACTAATTATATCTATCGTATTACTCAATCTAAAGCTGATGAAGGCTGGAGGCGAGTGATCCAGCGTCGATTGCCAATACTACCCGTATTGGTGGCTGATACGATTGTTACTATTGATGGTTGTATTTTAGGTAAGCCACAAGATGATAAACATGCAGAAGAAATGCTAAAAACATTGTCAGGCCGCTCACATCAGGTTTTAACAGCCATTGGTGTTGGGGTCAAGGATAAAATACAAGTTAGATTATCGACATCAACAGTAAGATTTCGTGAGATCAGCGAGCGAGAAATTCGTAATTACCTGGCAAATAATAATATCCTGGATAAAGCGGGTGCTTACGCTATCCAAGGCATGGCTGCTGCATTTATTGTTGAGATATCCGGCAGCTATAGCGGAATCATGGGATTGCCGCTCTATGAAACAGCACAATTATTAGAAGAAATTGGTATAGGAATTTTTCAATAACTGTCAGTCAATTATGGCTCTAAGCTATTGAAATTAGAATGTAGTATTGCACAAATTGCTATAGCACAAGTATTGTCTTATGCATACTTAGCTTTCAAATCCAGAGATCAGACTTACTATATGTATAGTTCATACTCAAATGAGCAATGAAATTCTTGTAAATATCACCCCGCAAGAAACCAGAGTAGCCATACTAGAACAAGGTGTGACACAAGAGTTGCATATTGAACGGACGAGCGGCCGTGGCATTGTGGGCAATATTTATAATGGACGTGTCAGTCGCGTTCTGCCGGGGATGCAATCTGCTTTTGTCGATATAGGCCTTGATCGAGCAGCATTTTTACATGTGGCGGACATAAGGACTTCCAGTCAAGAGGGAGATACCACCAAACCAATTGAGAAACTATTATACGAGGGTAATAGTATCTTGGTGCAAGTGATCAAGGATGCGATTGGTACAAAAGGTGCGCGACTATCCACACAAATCAGCTTGGCGGGCCGCCTATTGGTTTATCTACCCCAAGAGTCGCACATCGGTATCTCTCAACGCATTGAAGATGACAGTGAACGTGAGTTGTTGCGCGAGAAATTACAACAAATTCTACCTACAGATGAAAAAGGCGGTTATATCATCAGAACAATGGCTGGAACTGCGGATGAAAGTAATTTACGTGCCGATCTCGAGTATCTGCACAAGTTGTGGCATGACATCCAGCAACAATCTGTGACTATTGCCGCGCCTATTTTGCTTTATCAAGATCTAGATTTAAGTCACCGGGTATTGCGAGATTATGTGAATGAAGATACTGCGCGGATACTGATAGATTCCCGTGAAAATTATCAAAAACTTGTGAAATTCTCGCAGAGCTATATGACATATATCGTTGAGCGTATAATTTTGTATACCGGAGATCGTCCATTATTTGATCTGTATGGCGTTGAGGAAGAGATTGAAAAATCTTTGGCCAAGCGTGTTAATTTAAAATCCGGTGGGTATCTGATTATTGATCAGACGGAAGCACTCACCACCATGGATGTCAATACAGGTGGATTTATCGGCGTTAGAAATTTCGACGACACCATCTTCAAAACGAATCTTGAAGCCGCTCAGGTAATTGCGAGGCAGCTTCGGTTGCGTAATCTGGGCGGGATGATCATTATTGATTTTATCGATATGGATTCTGAAGAACATAAAAATGCGGTGCTGACTGAATTCAATAAAGCTTTGCTGAAAGATCGCACGCGTATCACAGTCAATGGATTTAGCGCGCTTGGATTGGTTGAGATGACACGGAAACGAACGCGGGAAAGTCTCGCGCATGTATTGTGCGAGTCTTGCCCGACCTGTCAAGGACGAGGAGAAATCAGAACGGCACAAACTATTTGTTATGAGATCCTACGTGAACTACTACGAGAATCCAGGCAGTTTGAAGCCAACGAATTTCGTATTCTGGCATCACAGCAAGTAATTGATTTTTTCCTTGATGAGGAATCCCAAAGCTTGGCGCAATTGGGTGATTTTATAGCAAAGCCAATAAGCCTGCAGGTTGAAGAATCCTATACACAAGAGCAATATGATGTCATATTGATGTAGTGTATTTCTTTTAAATTTTGATATTTTACTGGTCGTAAAGGGTTTTGAGAAAATGCCGAGCGCCTGCCGCTTGAAGTTGGTTATTGAAGTTTCTTAGGCTAATTCACTTTGTTTTTTAAATAGGACCATCAAAAGGATAGAACGAAATCAAGCGAAAACAAGATCTGATCTTTGTTTCCGGCAAATGGTCTGTTCGTGGCAGCGTGATAAGAATCCACTCTGTCATAGCGAATGTTCGGACGAATATTGAGTTTCTTGAGTGAATCCCTCCTAGCGAGTAAGGTTAGATTGTGGCTTCGCTTCGCGAACACAATCTAACCTTACTCGTTAAATTAACCTCCTTTTGATTGGTTTTTTCGGGAACGTATTGATCCGGGTTTAAATGAACGACACGAACTGGCTGCCAGTTCCGAGTAACGCCGTTCCAGCGTTCTGCCGGGGTTACAAAGTGGATGGCACTGTGACGATGTTCATGGTTGTACCATTGGATAAGCATGCCGACCCACCGCCTGGCGGCAAGGAGGCTTTTGGCCTGGATAAGCTGGGCGGTATTCATCGTCTTGAATAGCGACTCTGAATAAGGATTGTCGTTACTGACCGCCGGGCGGCTGAATGATGGTGTTACATCCAATGCTTGCAGGGTATTCAACAACGTTGCGCCTTTCATTGGGCTGCCGTTATCCGAATGCAGTACCACCTGGTCTGGTGCGATATTTTCTCGTATCTCTGGGATGCACCATTCCTGTTTTTGCCAGGGTTTAAGCGTGTTTTTTTAAAAGCTGGCGAATGGTTTCGTAACTGCAGGAATCGGCGTAATTTGATTCCACTACTTTGTCCGCCAGCAGGCGCAGTGTCCAGTGGTTATGGCCATCGGGCGCATCGCTGCAGGCCACCGTAATGAGATGAGCTGCCATTTATCGCTGAGTTTTGGCGCCTTGCCGGGGCGCGGATGATCTTTCAAGGCCGCTTCCGGCCCTTCTTCCACGCAACGCTGTCGCGTCTTTGCCACCATCGGCGACGAGACATTCAGCGCATCTATAATGTCCTTGTCTCGCGATCCCTCAGCGGCCTTGAGCAGAATGCGAGCGCGTGTTTGGCTGCGTGCAGCGTTCTTGCCTTTTTGTACTACAGCTTGCAAGATTTGTCTTTCATCATCACCCAGATTAACTTTGTATTTAATGGCAGGCATGGTAGGTTTCTCTCGCAACAAAAACATCTTAATAATATACTTTAATATTATCTTGCATAATATTGTTTTTTAATGACTAATTACTAGATATCTAAAGTCGGATTATATTGAATTAGAGGTGTGAATTCGGTATCAAATACTGGTTTTAGTGAAATAGCCCATAAAGATCATTCTGTTCTTCTTCAACATTCCCTTGAGATTGCCGAACTAAAGAGTTCGCATATGTGTAGGAATATGTTTACAACTCAAGGAGTGTTAGATGAAAAATTTTGTTAGTAAGATGATTTCTGGAAGTGCACTTTTATGTGTGAATGGGATGATGTCACCATACGCTTTAGCGCAAGATACAACAGCGGATCGCGTTAAGGAATTGGAGAGTCGATTGCAAGTGATTCAGAATGAATTGGAGAAAGTAAAATCCCAGTCTTCCAAAGTTACACAAAAAGTTGACAGTATTGAGCAGAAAGTAACAGAAGTCGAAGCCGACAAGAAGGAAAGTATTGAAGGTCATATGCTGTTCTTCCGTGGTGGTTTTGCACATAGCTCACAACATCGCAACGGTACATCCATTCAAAGTAGTGTTGCTCCTGCCGGCGCTCAAGATCAAGCTGATAAAAATGCATGGTATTTTGGCGCGGGCTTTGATTGGAATCTGACTAGAGATGTATGGGGTCTTGTGCCAAAAACCAATATTTTTGCTGAATTGATGATCGAGTACAAGGAATTTGGTTCTCACGTGCAGGGCAATGCCCTCGCCAATGGACCCACGCAACTGGTCGGTGGCGCATTGAATCCTCGGGATGTAACTGTCAGTCAATTAACCATATCCGCAGCGCCGAAAGTCAAATTTATGGAAGGCTCCAGGTTTAGACCTTGGATCATCCCCGTCGGTTTCGGCGTCCATGTCATCAGTCCCCCTTCTGAGTCGATAACCTTTTTCAACCCAGGAATCATGTTTGGCGCTGGCGCCGATTATAAAATATGGAAAGATTTTTATGTAGGTGTTGATGCCCGCTATCATGTGACCGGCGGCAAAAAGGACGGTGTTAATGTTGATGGCCTGACAGCTGGTGGTTATGTTGGTATAGGTTTCTAGGAGTCTGTCGGACTTAGCGAATAGACACCATAACAATTCCACCAGATTCATGAAAAGGGCTATTTAATGAAATTAAAAAACCACTTTAATCGCTATTTTTAATTCAATATGCCAGTAACTATCCACTCTGGCGATCGAAACAATGCCTATCCGACAGACTCCTAGGCTTCTGGATACTGTTTTGTCCGTTCACTGATTAGTTGTTGTTGTGAAGGGGTTGCTTTTTCAACTACCAGTTCGTGCGTTTAGCACGATAGCCGATAAGGATTGCATTCAGAACGAGAACAGAAACTCAACAGTAAATGCAGGTTATTGTATGACTTGCATTGCCCGAAAACTGATATTCAAGGCAACCCTTTGTCATGAAGGCAATTTATTGCCTAGAAACGCGAACCATTTAATTGCTACAATTGCTGCTTTCACAAAGAGATGATTATCGCTTGACGAAGGTAATATGTCTGACTACTATAAACAAGGAGACAGTCCATGCTATTGCTGTTTTCTTTGTGTTTCTTTCAGTAGTGTCCGGAGATTCGAGAATTGTCGCATGATAACTCGTTGAACGACCATTACTAAATGACATATTTTTCTGTAATCGATTTCAACTTGCGCCAAACTTCTGACTTTTGTCAGGAGATTGCAT
>NZ_JAKFWH010000065.1 GCF_021731985.1 Nitrosomonas sp. | reverse complement strand
TGTGGATAATATTTTTTTACTGATTATGAGTATTATTTGATAAAAGAAACCGATCTTCCAGCCAATTCGCCCACTTAACCGCCCTTGTAATCAAATCAGCGCGATACTTTGCATTATATTTTGGAGTGCGCGAATGATAGTTAGCCGCTTTTGTCCAGATATCGCCTTTGTCATTCTTGATATGTAACCGCACTCGCCATGCGGCCAGATCATAGGCATAACAACCCGGATTTGCTACGTGATCAGGCGTAATGCCATATTTGGATAAATCTTGAAGAAACATAGTATTAAACTGCATCGAGCCAACATCGTGAGTACCGTTACTGTTATGCACCCATTGACCCGGTTTGCCGCCTTCTTTTTCGGCTATCGCCAGCAAGATATTGGCTGGTATTTCATACTTGATGGCTGCTGTGATTGAGCACACCACCCTTTCTTGCATATCTGGGGGAAAATCCATCATCGAGCGAATCGCTTAAATACCTTATCCATTATTTCCCTTCTCCTCGCGAAATATTGTTCATACCCGCAGATTCCTGAGCCTGGCCTTTCTCAATGGCACTACGCAAAGCATCCGTTCCCGCACTTCTTGTTGCTGTCAATCGACCGGCTGCCAGCGTGCCACCATAAGACGCAACGGCTGCCGCTGTACCTGCCGCTGCCATAAAACCACCTGCACTATTACTGCCAATTCCGACGGTCGAACCTATGCTACTACCCGTTATAATGCCAGCCAGCAACAGCGGCAATCTGGAAATCAACACAAAAAATGCAATTGTAAAAATCAGCATAACCGCCAGTTCTTCATAATTCAGAACATTTTTACCCATTTTGGCGTAAAAACTGGATAACAGATCACTGCCAATACCAACGATCAGGAGCATCACAAATAGCTGGATACCAACACCCAAAACTGTTTTAAAGTAGTTTATAGCGATATCGGATGTCCAACGAGCGCCGCCAAAGCCTAAAAAGAAGATACCCGCATACATTAGCACCCATCCTGATATCAGCAAAAGCAACATGTTGACCGCAATTACTGTCAGAATAATTAAAATAATCAAAGAAATGACAAAACCCATCAGACTATCCATAGGCTGCATGAATGTAAGACTATTCGTTGCCTGGTTCCAGATTAAAATACCTGTGTGCATAATACTGGCATGACTCGCGCCACTTGGCAGACCGGCAGCGGTTCCGCCTAGTTGTTGCATCGAATCTATGATTGTCCCTGCAATATTGTGGCCTGATACGGCATTGGTCAGCAGCCAGAAGTAAAAGCCTGTAAAGATAATAAAACGGGTGAACTCGGCAAAGAAATCCCCTATATCGGCTTTGCGCAACAGCATCATTCCAAATGTCCACACCATCGAAATCAGCACCAACGTCCAGAACAAACGCTCGGCCGCGGCCTGAACAACATTTTGCCAGCTCTTAACCTTTGTCCAAAACTTTTGGACAACTTGATCCAGCACGCTCTGGTTGGTTGCTGGATCAATGTAGGCTAGCTCAGCAGATGCCTTTGTAGAAAGAAATATCAGAAGCAAGGTACTTAATAAAACACATAATAATTTGTACATACGTTTGATCTCCTGATTCTTCTCGCAATTTTAGGCGAACAACTATTTTGCTTTTTCTAATTCAATTGGATTACCCGTTTCATCTACTGGCCCGTTAATAGTCCATCTAATTCCAGGCGGCATTTCACTTAATTCTTTCTTAGGTTCCTTCAATTCAAGCTTGCCATCGCCATCCTTATAACACCCCGACAACAGCAACACAGACAATGAACAAATAACTGCAATACTCAAATGACTTTTTTTCATCGATATCTCCTTGAGTTGGTGTTTCAAAAGGCATCTCGTACCGACCAGTTTCTACCAACTGGCAATATTTCAGGACTCAATCGCTTGGTTGCCGCCTCACGCGCAGCCTGCTGCATGGCCTTTTGATCTACCTCGGCCTGACTTAGCGTATTGGCAGCATTATGCTGGGCAATGAGCATTTGACGCATTTGCAGCAACTGATTTGCTTGATACGCGGCCAACTGGTTGGCATATTGCAGCGCTTCCATTTGTCCTTGTGCTGACTCGGTTTTTTGTTGCAGGACTTGCAGGTGAGCAGCATCCAGTGGAATCTGATTCTGATGTTCGCTTAAACCCCGCAGGAGTGAATCATTAGCATTTTTTTGTGCGTCGGTGCTGGTATTTTGTCCTTCCTTCAGGAGCTTCCAGGCACCTTCATTGCATTTTTCCTGCAAACTAAAACAGGGAGAACTGCGATAATATTCAACATTGCGAAATCGTTGCATATAACCATCCAGTCCGCCATACTGCTGTTCATAATAGCGTATGGTATTGGTCAAATTGATGAGCTTATTCATCGCATACTCCACTTTCGCCCAGACATAAGCAGGGGGCGCCACGGTATTTCGGATCATGTTCTCATATTGCTGCAATTGCGTCTGATACTGCTCTATTTGCTTTTGGGTCTGCTCTATCGCTTCAAGCGCGGTAATTGTGGTTTGTTTGATATTCGCCATATCAATGACAGCCATTCCACCTGCTTTGATAACCGGTGAATAACCGGTATTACCCAACACGAGCAGTATCATGATCAATCGGGTGGTTAGATTTTTACTGTTTGTCATGTTTGAACCTCCTGTCATTAATAATCAAATGATTGGTATGGCTTAGAAAACTTCATGTCTTTGGTAACAATGATGTTAAAGCGATACCCTGGCCTGATTTCAAGGGTGGGTGATATATTCAGGTTTTTCCGAATGAGATTGGCGGTCACCAACCCCAATTGCTGACCGAGCGATTGACTCATAATGCTGCCAGCATTTTGCCGTCCGAACGCACCGCCTGCATCACGTTGACTGTACGTGGCACCGGCAACGATAGCCGACATGATCAGGGCTGATCCGAAGATACGCAGGTAATGATTATTGACCAAATCCTTAAAGCCTGCGTAGCCCACCCCGTCAGCACCCGGCATGGCACCGATATCCATGGTCTTGCCATCCGGAAAGATAATACGTTGCCAAGCAACCAGCACACGCGCCTGACCGAATTCCACTTCGCTGGAATAGGTACCCACCAATCTGGATCCTTGCGGAATCAAACGCCACTTACCAATCGGTGAGTCATAAATATGCTGGCTTACCTGTGCCATGATCTGCCCCGGCAGGCTGGAATTAATACCGGATATCAAGGTTGCCGGTATGACAAACCCGGTTTGAAGGACATAGGGTGATACTGGCTTTTGCACTTCGCTATTCAATTTCCAGCGCGCTTCTCCTTTTGCTGAATCAAAGCGCGAATAATCCCTATCCCGTGTACCGGTTTCGTCATCCAACAATCGAGGAGCGCCATCGTCCATGAATTCATCACCTCTACCCGCTCCAATTCCTCCGGCTACACCCGTTCCTCCATCCTGCCGCAACTGCGCAAGACGCGCATGATATGCAGCCGTTGGATCTTCGCGCAGGTTTGCATCGATCTGTTGACGCACCGATGCCAATTTAGCCAACATTTCTTCGCGTGTTTTAGGGGCACTGGCGCTGGCTAAATCCGGCGGTGATCCTGAACTTCTGGGTGCAACGACATTTACATTGGTTTTAGCCTTGATCGCTTCTTCCAGTTGCTGGCGTTTCAGCATCCGAATATGGGCAATATCAGCGTGAAGCGATGGATCGGTAGTATCCATAGATGGCGGCAGAGGCGGCCGATCCAGATCTGATGGCCGCTCAATGATGATTCCATGCAGGGGTGCTTTTTCGGGTAAATCAGGAGTTTTAGTCTGAGTTTTAGGTTCGATAATGCCGCCGATATAGTCTTTGGCAATCAATGAGGCAAAGGAATTGCTCGACTGCGTGTCATGATTACCATCAAAATCGTATTGACCGCGCTCAGCTGCGCGATTCATGGCGACGATCATCATCAGCAACATGAATATCAGCATGATCGCGCCAAAGATAACAATTGGCAGGTTATTGACGCGCCGCACCCCAACGCTTTTGGTAACTACATCCGGGGATGAATCAGGCGACAGGAGTTTTGAATTGGTTGACATCACTCTTACCCCCTTATTCTTTTCTGACCCAAAGACCGGCAGGATGGATACTGTCGGCCTGCACACTGAATGCACGCGATAATCGCATATCGTCAATCATGAGTTTGACATGATACAAATCACCCGATTGGTCAATGATGTAACTCAAAGCCAAACCTTTCTGCGGTTCAGTATCAGGTTGATTCGGCACAGCAAAGATTTGTTGCTGAATTGATTGATGAGTCGCTTCCTGAATTGCAAACCCTGCCAATCTCAGGTTCTCGATCAAGGCATGGCCAAACGGATCATTAACCACATGGCGTAAATTAAACTGCGTATTGGCCGCCGGGTACAGCCGCACTATTTGGGCTGTCACGTCATCAGCCATGACTTTGCTGTATGTAGTTGAAGGATTTTGAATAAAATTGCCATACGGTTGCGTAGCACAACCATTCAATAGCAATAAAACCAGCATGAGAATAAAAATAGAGTTGGATGCGGTGATCATTTTATTCATCATCAATTCCCCCGCGTAATCGTCACCCGGCTTTGATTACTACCCACACCCGCAATCAGAATCGCACTATCAAACACGGTATCGACGATATAGCGATCGCCCTGCAAACGGTAATTCACCATGACCGTTTCATCTTCACTAAAAATACCGCCTTCTTTGTTCAACAGTAGCAAAGTCGGTGCTTCAGTCTGCGCCATGATGGCAGGCATTTGTATGATGGTTTTTTGACCGTCGTTATAGACACGCAGCGGCTTCCAGGCAGCATCACCAGACACTGCATACGCAAAATCCAGATTACCCAAATATTCCCCGGTTTCAGGAAGGGTGCGCGATTTCCTGATTCCCATCGTATGGCTTTCTTTATCTCTAATCGCATCCCATTTAATCAGCGCATCTTCCGGATAAGTAAAGCTCACTCTCGGCATAAAATCACGCCGATGAGACCGCAGACGCATGTGATAGGTGCGGCGGTTGGTCGTCACCACCAGGGATGTTTCGAGTCCCACATCCAATGGTTTAACAATCAAATGTTGTACTTCGGCAGATCCTTGACCGGTAACCGCCGGTTCTATTAACCAGCGCGCCTGGTCGCCCAGATGGATGGAATTCACTTGCTCACCCGGCTGCAATTCAATATCGCATACCTGCAATACTGCACACACGATACTGGGTTGCTGTGAGCCAAACAGAAAACGGATGGAACCATCAGGCCCTGCAACTGGCTTTGTGCCGCTAGGATTGACTGCCTGCCATTTCTTGGCCAGATCAATTGCGGCACGTTCCTGTGGGGTGAGTTGCGGGTTTTTATCGGTGAAATACGCTTCAGACAAGCCGTTGGCATAGCTTGGAGCAGCCAGCCCGATAGACAAAATCAATGTGCTCAGGATACTTAAAACGAATAACGGTTTCATGATGAGTGACCCCTTTATGTTTGTTTCGACCAGGAGAAATCCTGGATATAAATACCCAGCGGGTTATTTCGGATCTGTTCTTCCGTGGTGCTTTGCGTTGTCGGCTTGTTATAGATTCTCAATAAGGCACGCATCTTGAAAGGCGGCTCGGTTAAGTGTCCCTGCCGGTCATAGACTTTTTCCAGCCAGTCGACCTGCCAAGTCTCCGGGGATTGGGGAATAACCGATATGATCTCAACATTAACCGTGTGTGTTTCAGCCCGCTTAAAAGGACTGCTGGCTTCACTGCTATTGAACCATTCATTGGCTTTTGCCGTGGCTGGATCGTTATTGGACAGCATGGCATACGCACGAAAGATAGCGCGACGTTGCAAGGCAATATCGGGGGTCACCATGCGCAAATCATTAATAAACGATGCCACGGATGCATGTACCACGCGCTGATCGGCCACAGCTGCGATATCCGCACGCGAAACCGCAATGGCTTCACCCAGTTTATTGACCTGCACGACATACGGGATGAATTTGGACTGGCTGCCGATGACAATCACACCACCTACTCCTGCCAACGCAATCAACAAACAAAGAAGTGCTAGCATTTGCCACATAGTGCGCGAAGCAATTACTTCCCGCATATGATCATTCCAGGTACGCCTTGCTGACAGATAAGGGTTTTCGTTTTCACCGCAGCGGCGACCGCCTTCCATCGCACCGTCATTAACACGCACAGTCTCATCCGCACTCGGCTTTAACTTGAATAGTTCATTGATCATATTCATGCGGCAACTCCATAATCTGATAACGTTAACCCTTTAATCGCCAGCCACTCACTAACCCAGCCGTCACCATATTTGTCACACAGGTTTTTAATCGTGGCGATTGATTCCTTATCCGTAGATCCTATAAGCGCAAGTGCCAATGGGCCAAGCGCCAAGTCGTAGAGCCGTCGACCATTCTCGGACACCGTGTAATATTGCTGTTTGGGAATCGCAGAAGCCAAGATCTCAATCTGACGAGTATTCAATCCCATGCGCCGGTAGAGTGCTGATGCTTCCTCATCGCGTGCAAACACATTGGGCAAAAATATCTTGGTGGCGGTGGATTCAACAATGACATCGAGAATCCCGCTGTTTGCAGCATCTGACAGGCTTTGAGTCGCCATCAACACCAAACAATTGTTTTTACGCATAACCTTGAGCCACTCGCGGATTTTGGCGCGAAATACCGGATGACCCAGCATCAACCAGGCTTCGTCCAAAATAATCGCTGAAGGCTGCCCATGCAGGCTGCGCTCAATACGGCGAAACAGATACAGCAAAGTCGGAAGTGCGTATTTATCACCGAGATTCATCAATTCCTCGATCTCGAATGTGGTGAAGGTTGAGAGATTCAATCCATCGGCTTCAGCATCGAGTAAATGTCCCATCATGCCGTCGATGGTGTATTGCCGAAGACACTCGCGAATAGTTTCATCCTGGATCGTCACTGACAAATCCGATAAGGTTTTTGAGCCGCTTTGATGCATGTTAGTAATGGCCTGGCTGATTTCGTTACGCTGTAACGGGGTGACTGTGATGCCGTTAAGTTCCACCATCAAACAAATCCATTCCAGAGCCCAGGCACGATCGCCCTTGGTGTGCAAGAACTGCAAGGGACAGAAAGATAACGATTCATCGTCCCCTGCCACGGTGAAATGTTGACCACCCACGGCCTTTGTGAGGGGATACATGGATAGCCCCTTATCAAAGCAATAAATCGCCATACCCTGATAACGCCTCAATTGCGCGGCAATCAGCGCTAAGTGCGTGGATTTACCTGCCCCGGTGGGGCCGAACATAAAGGTGTGACCCAGATCGCGCACATGCAGATTCAGCCGAAAAGGCGTTGCTCCCTGTGTGACACAGTGCATCAATGGCGGTGAATTGGGGGGATACATCGGACAAGGGGCGATAGGTTTGCCTGTCCAAATGGTATTGACCGGCAACAAATCGGCCAGATTCATGGTATTGATGAGGGGCCTGCGCACATTCTCGACACCGTGGCCGGGCAGACTGCCCAGATAGGCATCCATCGTGTTGATCGTCTCAACTCGTGCGGCAAAGCCCAGATGATTGATGGCTTTCTCTACCTTTCGCCCGGCTTCTTCCAATGCTGCACGATCTTCCATCATCAGCACGACTACGCTGGTATAGTAACCTTGACCGACAAAACCGCTATTAGTCTCTGCAATGGCTGACTGCGCATCTTCAGTCATATTCAGCGCGTCTTCATCAATGTTGCTGCTTTGCAGGTTAAACACTTGATCAAAGAATCCACGAATTTTTTGTTTCCAACGGCGGTGGAATTTTTCCAGATGATTGACCGCTTCATGCGCATCCATAAAGATAAACCGCGATGACCAGCGATACACACCCGGCAATTCAGAGAGCAGATTTAACATGCCTGGGGAGGATTCGAGCGGGAAACCCTCAATCGATACCACCTGAACAAAGTTGCGGCCAATCTTAGGCACGACCCCGCCCCACATTTCCTGACCACCGAGCAAGGTATCCAGATACATCGGATTAGCCGGTAGCACCATCGGATGATCCAGGCCGGTTACACATAATTGCAGCCACTGTAAGAAATCATCATGGGTGATGGTGGTATTGTCTTCATTGACCAGCTTGCGGCTTTTTAATCGCGACAAATGAAATACGCTGGATAATCGGGATTCAAAGTTGGCACATTCGCGCTGGAAATATTCCAGTAATCCTTGTGTTCTGGCTTTTTGATCCGGAGCCTGGGTTTCATCGTCAAACATCAGTTCAACGAACTTGCGCTGCGCCAGCATTGGCGGTAAGTACGTCAGTGATACGATAAAACAGCTTTCATACATTGTGCCGATACGCTCGAACAGATTGCGCCGTTCCATATCAATGGCAGCAGTCACAGGATCAGGATAATTGGAGTGCGCTTTATCTGAATAACCTTGTGCGGGTTTGCGGATCGCATCGACATGAATCATCCAACCATTGCCTAAGCGGGATAAAGCCTGGTTAATACGGAATGACACGCGCTCACGCTCTATCTCGGTACTGCTGGCCGTATCATCGCCGCAGAATACCCAGGCGGCCATCAATGAACCGTTCTTGCCCACAATTACGCCATCCTCCACCACTGCTGCATACACCAGCAGATCGGCAAAGCCCATTTCTTTGGATCGATGTTGATCCAGTCTTAATTCTTTGCCCGTATCACGGATACGGATAAACAGTATCAAGAGCAGCGCAGCTCCAGAGATTGCAATAAGAATTGTGATGGCGGCAATCATAGATGCTGTTTCTCCTGTGTGAGCGTATTGTCATAAAAAGGAGTACTGCGCGCCGGATAGTATTTTTTGTATTGCATCTGGCGTAAGTAAACATGACGCAGTTGCGGATCATTTTTAGCCATCAGTCGAAGTGCAAACAGTGCAAAGATCCATAGTGCTATGCCAAAGAGCGTGGCCTTGATTTCCATAGCCACAAAGATGGAAGTGGCTGCAATCAGGATAGAAAACATGACCAGTTCCCGGTCACCGCCCATAAACAAATTGGGGCGGTTTCCCGATTGGCGGATAGGTACAGTTCGAAGCGCCATGATCAGCCTCCTATTCCTGTGAGTTGACGATTGATTCCTGGTCTTTGGGTATTTCACCTGAAATAACCGCACCTTGGAATAGATTGGTCATGATGTTGTTGGCACCGACGAGTAATGCCATAACCAGCACGATAAAAATCAAGGTGCGGAAAAACGCATTGAGCTCACCGCCAAAGATCAGAATGCCGCCTGCAACGACAATGCCGACGATAGATAGGGTAAAAGCAACCGGGCCGGTGACAGAGTTTCTGAGATTAACCAGCCAGGTTTCATAGGGAAGCGCACCACCTGCGCCAACAGCGGCATGTGCGTTATCAATCGACAAGAAAAACAAAAGGAAAACGCATAAAGAAACAATGAAGAAGGGTGAAATTGAAGGCATCATTTTCATTGACTGACTCCTGTTATTTATTTACAACTTCTTGATTTGGTAACTTCCTCTTTTAAAACCTTGTACTTCGATTATCTGCTGAATCTTCCTGCCATGCGGTGTGCGCGTAATATGCACCACCATATCAACCGCCTCTGCGATTAATGGCATAATTTCTTTCGGTGCTGAAGGATTGCGTGAAATCAGGGATTCCAGGCGGGTTAGTCCTGATAGCGCATCATTGGCGTGCAAAGTGGCAGCCCCACCCTCATGACCGGTGTTCCAGGCATCGAGCAAATCCAGTGCTTCAGGGCCTCTCACTTCACCAACCAGAATGCGATCCGGACGCATACGCAAGGTTGTTTTGAGTAATTGCGTCATATCGACATCAAGTGTGGTGTGATACTGAACAAAATTCTCGGCAGCGCATTGGATCTCGCCGGTATCCTCTAAGATAAAGATGCGCTCATCCGGGTCATTGACAACCATTTCATTGATGATGGCGTTAATCAAAGTGGTTTTGCCTGATCCGGTGCCACCAATGACTAGAATGTTGCGGTGCTTGCGCACGGCATCTTTGATGACATCAGAGTGTCTGGACAACAACACGCCGGTTTCCACATACTGCTCAAGTGTGAAAATCTTGATAGCTTTTTTACGAATGGCAAAAGTGGGGGATGAAACAATGGGGGGTAGTTGACCGGCAAAGCGTGAATTATCGAGTGGAAATTCACCTTCGATCATCGGGTTGAATCGATTGACTTCTTTGCCATGGAAACCTGCAACCGTTTTGATGACGGCTTCAACCTGGGCAGCCTGGATATTTCCGATATGTTGTATCTTCTGACCCAGCTTCTCTTGCCAGATACGGCCATCGGCATTGACCATGATTTCAACCGTCTCTGGATCTTGCAGTGCGGACAGTATTTCCCGTGCATCGCGTTCCAGCTTGCTCTTTGCCCGGTCTTTAACGGTTGTGACGTGAGGTAATTGATCTTGCGATGTCATGCGAGTACTCCAACAACTTACACACGACATTACAATATAACGTAATTACATTTTGTGCAATACTTTTTTTACTGCTTTTTATTACTTTATTTATTTCTTACTTTTATTTTTTAATAAGAACGCTCTGTTCTTTTTATCCCATTGCTCGACTTGATAAGCTTCAAATTCACTCAGCACACCCCCTTTCCAGACAAAGCCTTTAGGCAAATGCTTTAGCTTTCGATTGGTTAATACCTCAAGATCAGCCGTGCTCATATCCGAACTATCCAGTAACATTGGCAGTGGGGTCTCGAGTGCTTCTGCGATCGCTTCTATAATCCTGAGTGATGGATTGGCTTTGTCATTGGTCAGATCAGTAAAAAAAGAGATGGAAACACCCGCCTTCTCTGCCAATTCTGATTTGGTCATATCCTTTTCATCAAGGATACGCAAAATATTTGTGATTAAGATTAAATTGTACATATAATAGCCCTGCCATTTTTAGGGTTTAAGCAGCTTAACTAATCAGCACCATTGTTTTGCAGCAGTTTTGCTGCTATTTTAATCCAAAATAAAAACACAAATTCATTAATTCAATGGAGGGCTAAATAATAGTTTCGTTATATACATAGTTTATGGATAATTATTAATAATAGGCTTAAAATATAAATCAAACTAATAATTAACTACCTCATTGATTTATATAAATATCATTGATATTAATAGTTACCTTAGAATGCTATGAATAATGGATAGATAAATAGCTGATGGAAAATCGAGAGAATCTGAAAGCGTATGCGGTATTATTTGTCGATGATTGCATCCATAGCTTCTATCTTTCTAATCAAAAATAGGTAGAATTATTTCATCCAAATAAATATTTTTGCCCGGTATAACGAGCGCAAGCTAGGCCCACGATAAAAATGACAGGAAGAAAAAAGGAAAATAAAAAAGGGCTCGTTGCGCCTATCGGCGCGACAGAAATTGACATCACGCTGATCAGCGAAGATATCCATCAACCCCGGAAGGAATTTAATCAGGAAACGTTACGAGAATTAGCGGAGACGATTAAATTACGCGGGGTGAAATCACCGATATCGGTGCGCCCCAATCCGGATAAACCGGGAACCTACATTATTAATCATGGGGCAAGACGCTATCGCGCCAGCATTCATGCCGGGTTAACCAGGATTCCGGCATTCATTGATACCGATTACAGTGAAGCGGATCAGGTGATCGAGAATCTGCAAAGAGATGATTTAACCTCCAGAGAAATCGCTGACTTTATTGGGCGGCAACTGGCAGGTGGCAAAACCAAGTCTGAAATTGCCAGGCTCATTGGCAAAACCAATCCTTATATCACCATGCACGCCACACTCCTTGATCTGCCTGATCCACTCGCAGATGCGTACCAGTCAGGCCGTTGCACCGATGTCACAGCACTCTATGATTTAACCAGGTTGTATAAAACCAATACAGAGGAAGTAATCACTTGGCTGGCACTCAGTACACAAGAAGAAATATCACGATTGGATGTATACCAATTCAGCAAATTCTTAAAGCTGAAAAAATCGCCCCAGTCTAATTCTACGGATGACCAGGTATCCAGTATTGAAGGAAAATCAAATACCACTTCAGCTAATAACAGCGATCAAAAACAAGGTGCCTCGCCTTCATTGCTGGACTCTATTTACAATCTGATTAAAAAAGACAAACGCAAGCCACAGGATTTAATGCGTGATCTGTCTACCGATAACAAAGAGTTACTAAAAACCAAGATTAGTGATTATTTTGAGCAAGGCAGGAATTGTTCCAATATCGTTCAATTCACCATAAAAGCACTGCAAGATGGCAGCTTCTCAGCCAAGGGGAGCGGCGCACTGCAATTGATTGCCTTTTTGCATGGCATGGAAAGATCAGAGTCTTTCGATCTCATCAAAATCCTGGATGAGATCGCCGGACAACAGGAAGCAGGCTAATTTAGACTTGCTATATCAATGTTACACAACTAATTTGAAATGACGACACCCCAAAAGCTACGAATGATTGTAATGAATGGACAAAAGATTTTACAAACTCAGAATAATAATGAATGGGAAACGATGGGTACCATCAAGAAGGTTGATGAAGGTATCAAGCCGGGTGTCTACAATATTCATTTAGCTAAAACTCCGGTTGATAAAAAAGAATATGAAGGGCAAATTATTCATATTGATAAAGAAAATGCTGTTTTTTATCAGCAGGTCAAGAATGACTTCATTGTGCACCAACTAAACGCTGTAAATGGCAAGCCTGTTGCTGGGAGAGATGTGGCAATTCAATATGACGGGGAGAAAGCTACGTTAACCCTAATAGATGCGCTTAAGAATAAAAGAACGTTGAAAATTTGATTTGTTACATTTGCTTCAGAAACATGCACGACCATGACGCGAGACACTTTCCGTTTCCTGGTGAAACAGGGACGCAAGATTTGTTAGAATATTCTTCGTGAAAATTTCTTCCCGCTCAACAGCCGCATGACAGCAGCTTATAACCATTTTAACCATCCAGAAAACCACATGAAAAACGAAGCAAAGACTTACTTATGCGTTTTCCTCATCTGATTTGCTTTTCTGCTTGTGTCTGATAAACGTCACCTCAAACGCCTTACACGGGCGATACTGTTGTAGGCGATTGGCGAAGGTGAAAGCGTCGTTCATTTCATAGTGTTGAAAGATATCCAAGCCACGATCTAGCGCGATCTTCCAGCCGTGGCTTGTTACGATATTGCGGGCATGAATCGTTCCAGTATCATCGAATTCCCAGGTAAAATTGATTCCAACAGCACTACTGGATTCCTTGATTTTCTCGAAAGTCTCTTTCTGCTGTTCTCCCTTGAATTCGTCTTCCATTGTTACAAGATGAACTGCGATCTCTTCATCCTGAGCTTTATGCTTCACAACGGTTTCAAGAAACTCCATGAAGTTGCGGATCTGATAGAAAAGGCGGATATAAGGGTCGGTGATTGTGATACTGGTAGTACCACGCAGATACGGGCCAAGCAGATCATCGAACGAAATTCCTTTTTGGTTTTCCTGGAATGTTAGGTGTTTTTCTTTCAGAACAACTTCCGGCGCTAGACCAGCGTCGGAACACATAACTAATGCATCGACCGGTCCGTTCGCATCGCTCGTTCCTTCTTCACCATCGAAAAAAGTAGTGTGATAGTAGTGGGGATACTCCTCTTCTTCGAGTGTAGTAACATTCTTGGCTTGCTCTGAGGAATCCAGGTAGATAAAGTGCACATTTCCATATGTAGGATCTACCCGCATCAACTGATCCTTGACACGTTTTCGCCCTTCAATAGAGAATCTAAGTAGCTCCTCAATTTCCTCTACAGCTACTTCGCCATGTGGAAAAAGTATCTTCATGAGTCCAGAAAAAGTTTTGTTGATCCCATCACGATCACGTGTGGAAATATCTGATGACAATGAAAAATATTTCTGATATCGATCAGAGTAGTCTTGGCTTCTAAGCGATCTGAGAACCTCGGCAAGATAATCTACAACAAACCCATAACCTTCAGAAAACATCTCGCTGCGAAGATTTTCCATTTCCCAACCGGGCAAATACCAATGCATTCTGTCGAGAATGGCCTGACCATCGGTATTACGATAGGTCTCTGGCAAATCCATAAAAAGATTGCCGTGTTTTAGCATGTACGGTACGTTGTGGGAAGTGTTGCCAATAAAAACCATCGAGGCTTCAGCACCTTGTGGGCCAGTACCTCGATTAAAAGACTTATTGGCCATATAGTTTTTCAGCGTATCGATGAGTTTGATATCGGGTTTTTTATTACTGCCCGCAAACTCATCCATGGCTACTACATCCCAATAGCCCACGAGTCCGATTTTGCCTGTCGTATTGTTGATAAACAATTTCGCAAGAGTTGCTTCTCCTCCTGAAACCAGTGTTCCGTGCGGAGAAAATTCTGAGAAAATGTGTGATTTTCCTGTGCCCTTGGGACCCAGTTCTATTAGGTTATAGTTACGCTCACAAAAGGGAATTAAACGGACGAGCTGTATCAACTTGCTGCGTCGACCAAAGACTTCCGGATTCAATCCGATACTCTGCAGCAGAACATCAATCCACTCGCCTGTTGTAAATTGCTTCCGAGCATCCAGATACCCATCATAATCAAAGTGAGACAACTGTATTGGTTTTAATGATGCCAATATCCAGGGAGATGCATCTTTTTCTTCATTAAATTCATACTCGATATCACAAATACACCAGACCCCACCAACAAGTAGTTTGGGGTGCTTCTTTACAGTACCAGAGTCAACTAGAACCTTTTTAATACCAAGATTTTCAAATTCAGCCTGATATGCGTTGACCTTGTCGTTCAAAGCCACGCCGATCTTGTCGATGACTTTATATCGACCTTTTTCTTTAATGTTGGAACGTATCAGACCCGCTTCATTGCGATGCACATAGTGCTTGGCAAGGATCTCCCTTACTGTTTCGATGCCAGTCTGGATCGTTGCTTCATCACTAGTGGCGCAGTATTGACCAAGCAGGTATTCCAGCACGTAAGAAGGCACAATGGCGTTGCCTTTAACCGTTTTTACGAGATCCTTGCGGACAACGAGCCCGGGGAAGTGCGTGTTGATTTTTTGGTCCAGTTCGTTCATGAATCACCTGTTCGTTAGAATTCAAAATCACTGGTAAATGATCGTCGCATCAAATACCGGAGTGACTTATATTCTTTGTAATGCGAAGTCCCGGCATGTTTCTCTTCCAGCCTCAGAATGACTTCCTGGCCGTTGACTTCATCAGCCATATGAGTGAGCACGAAGCGCACCTGTAACTCCCTTTCTCGTGGATTGTCAGAGACCAAGTCGAAGGTCAGGTCATGGCTATCAGAAATTAATTGGCCTGCCTCGGTGTAGATGCCAACCCGCAATACTCTTGACTGAATCTTATCGGTCACTGGACCAGCCTGATATAACGCCACCGCCAGCTGGCCCGAGGTAATTACCGAGCTTGCCCCGCGCAGAATGTCAACCTCAACGCTGGTTACGTCGCTCTGCCGCTTCTTGTTGATTTTAAGCACCGGGATCACCACTTCCTGCAATGATGCGCCGCCATGAACAAAACGGCTACCTGATCCCTTCAGGCGCAGGCGGTTAATCGACTTGGGTATTTGCACCTCCACATCACCGTGCAGGCCCAGTTCGTTTGGTAGAAATTTACGCAACCCCTGAGAAGCTTTCAGTCCTTTGCCTAGCACAAAACGTCGATCTCGATAGAGAATACTCTTACCAGCGGCTTCAACACCTGAAAAATCACTCTCTTCAATAGGCCGGTTTTGATAAATAAAACCATGATCAGCAGTAATTAGAATATTGCTGGCATTGGCAGCAGTTAATTTTTTTATCAGTCTTACTAAATCCTCCATCGTCTGCTCTGCTGCTTCGAACGCTTGGCCTTCCGAGTGCATCTTGTCACCAGTATGATCAATTCTGTTGTGATAGATATACAAAACATCATTCGCTTTGAGCAATTCTCGACTTTCATCCCTGTTCATGGCCATCAGATCTTCGTAGATTGTTGCAGTCGCTCGGCCCCCCGTTGCCTGAGACAAAATTTTGCTACGATTGATAGTACCTTGTGAACTCTGACCGTCAACTAGCACTGTCCCACTATCGTTATCAGCCATTTCCAGTTCTTTGTTTGGCAAGAGTGCGGCCATACCCAACTGCGTATAACTGGGTAGCATCGATAACGCAGGTTCCAGCTCGGCACTGTAGCGATCTTCTTGGCGAATAAGACTCAGTAATTCATCACCGATCTCGTAGCGCATTGCATCCGAGATGATTACGCAGATCTTATTGTCTTTGCGTAGGAATGGCTGGACCCAGCGCTCAAAGAAATGCTTCTGTAAGGGAATAGGAGACGCATCCCATTTGCTGGCGTCATCCACAAAGGATTGAAATCGATCATTGAGTCTCAATAGGTAGCTGTTGGAATAAAGATTCTCGATCTGTTCAGTTAATGTATCCATCAACGACGCCTGGCCGGACATGCGCACGTGGTACGTGAACTTGCGATAAAGTTGATCCAGCCGGTACCAGATGCGACTGTAGCGCTGCACACCATCCACCAGGCTATCCATTGTAAACTTCGCCTCGCCCAAAGCATGCATGAACTGTGCCGCGAAATCGACTGCCTCATACAGATGCCGGTATTCCCGATACCAATGGCTCTGTCGGCGCTGACGTACCCAAAGTGCCACATCACTGCTGGATACCGTGCGTGAGACCAAGGCTCTGACCAGATCGCTGATGATTTTTTGGTCGATGAGGAGGAAGTAATCCAATTCGAGCAGTTCTTTGAAATCCCGCTTGGCCAGATCCTGCTCAACACCGAGAACATCTGCGCATTCGCCGGAGAGAGTTTCAAAACCGCTTTCAAACTGGCGACTATCCTTCCAGCGCTTGAGGAATACCAGAGCATCGTCATTCAGTCGCACCTGGCCATCCGTACTCATGGCAAAACACGACTTGAACAACTCGATCACGAAATCACGGATACCGGGTTCGTTTGACTTATAACCGTAGTAGCGGGTTATTTGCTCCCACAAGAAGGTATCCAGAGCGCAGCGACCAATCAGTTTGATCTTATCGTCACGATTGTCCGCCAATTCCTGTAATAGATTTTCCATTACGGAATCTATGCGGGGTTCGCTGGCAGCACATACCGCCAGAATTTTCAGGCGAATTATCCCGCTGGTATCGTCGTGCTTCAGAATCTTCTTCAATGCTTCCTTGCGCTTAGCAGCCTGATAGAATTCGGCATGTGCCTGTATCACATCGATGAACTCTAGCCCAAGCTCTAGCTCGGAAAGCCAGAGGGCTGCCTGATCGGTGCGGAACTCGCCATGAGCCAGTTGTACATCCAACAGCCAATTATCCAGATCGGTGGGTTGAGGGCCTGCATGAAAGAGCAGGAACTTCTGATCCGGCTCCTCGCGCAGCAGCCGGTATTTGATGCCATACTCGTTGTTGGTGATTTCCAGCTTCTCGACGCCGGGCAGCGACAGCGCCTCGAAGTCCACGCGCAACTCCTGCTTGGCATCGTACCAGAAGACGATTCGATACCTATCGAACAACTTGAGCAGAGCTGCTTCTATACGGATATTCATGCAATTACTTCTTCCACAACCTCTTCATCTGAATCTTCAAGTGCAATCTCAGCAGGTAACGAAGCTGTCATATAAACCCGGCTGATTAGTCTTTGTTTCAATGCACTTCTGCGTTTCTCATAAAACTCTTTGAAGCATGAGAATTCCAGGCTTACCCCTTCTGCCAGAAAATCTTTAGCTGAAAGGTGAATATTCTTGTCCTCCAACCATTCTTTTAATGGCTTATCCTTTTTGGAAAGATTTTGCGAATCATTCAACAGATGAAGATTAGGAATCGTATTCCAGTGAGACGGATCGGCGTAAAACTCTTTCATGTGCTCATCTTGCTGCAGAAAATCAATTTTTTTTAAACTATTTTTTTCAAACTTGCTCTTGGGATGTAAATGATCAATGTGAAAAACTTCTGCAACATTCATTTCTGGGAACAAAAGATGTAACAGTGCCCTACAACGTCCTTCGCCGTACTGGATATCCAGTAAGCTATCGATATAATCCTCGTCAAACCGAAGATCCTTATTGGTCGCTTTATACCTTTCTATAATTTGCGGTAAAGGATAAGCATCATTATTAAAGTTGCTATCTAAAACATCTCTCATGCTGCTTAGAACAGAATCTGCCTGCCCCCCAAAAATCCCTTTTAGCAAAGTCATATAGAGCCACTGACTAATCAAGGCTCGGTGCTTATGGCTTTTCGCTAAATTATTTATGCTTTTGTAGAGAAACTCCTCTCCACATTTCTTTTTATACAGGTAATAACAAATTGGCATTACTGCATTTTTTGATGTAAGTGACTGCGGGTTTATGCCGACACGGCGAACTAGTATAAATGTCGCCTTGATACAAGCCTTGATCGCATCCCATTCCTTCTTGATCCGAGCGACTTGTTCAGCTTTGAAGTTTTGCACTTTAAATCGGATGTCAGCTCCGGTGAGCATCAGACAAGACTTCAGAAGCCAATCTCGCTCTATATAGAAACCCATCTCGGCACTTTGATGGATGTGCGTTGTCAGGTCGTCCAGCTCCTTCCGAAAATCACCCCCCCAATTCGCAACGGCTATGGACATTAACAGATCAGAGAAATCGAGCTTGGTACCACCACTATTAGTCCGGATAAATACGTCTAGGACATGGTCAATTTTTTGTTCTGTTTCGTTGAAATAGTGAATTAATGGCCTATTGCGTATCACATCATATAAACGTAATAATGTTTTTCGTGAAAAAGCATTATCGCTTAGCCTCAGCTTATCAAGCAGAGGCAGCACGATCTCTATGAGCACCTCGTCATTTTCGAGTTGTGGTAATTTTAAAATGTTCTGCAAACAAAACCAGTGATGTAGTGGCTGCTCAGCGCTAACTGATTCACTATACTGGTTTTCAGTAAGAAACTTGAAGTTGTAATACATCAAAGCTTCGTCATCTTCAGACTTTACCGGTTGCGTGAGATCAATGTAAAACTTTCTGGGCGGCAAAACCTCATCATCTTTTGTACTTGGCCACCAGATACGTGGTTGCTTATAGGCATATGTGCCACAAAGACCGATGTACAAGGAGGTCAGTCGTTGTTGCCCATCAATAATCGCCTTAAAGTTTTTGAAACTGGCGTTGGTAGGAATATGTGGGTTTTCTTCATTGAAGCGCTGGCAAAATGACTTGAGGAACTCATAAAACTTATAGTTATTCTTGATAGAATCATCCTTAACATCCCACATCATGAATGTACTGATGGGATAGCCTCGCATAATCGAATCAAACAAAACACAGATTTGATGGCTACTCCAGACAAATTTGCGCTGGATCGCTGGCAAAAGATAATCCCGATTATTGATGGCATCAATGGCATCTTTGATACTGATTGCCTTTTCATATTCGCCTGCCATTATTCTTCCTCCTTTGATACCAAATCAGGAATCCCCTTCAAAGCCGCGCCGAGTTTCAGATAATTTTCTTTTACGCCGTCGTCCAGATCAATCCCCATCTGCTCGGTGGCTAAGGGATACAGCACTTCGCGCTCGTATTCTTCCATTTCCACGATCATCTTGTTTATCTTCTCAATCTCTTTCAGTGCCTTGGTCTTTTCACCCTGGGAGGCGCTGGCGCTGATACTAACTGCTTCCAAATGGTTTTTGTGAGCGGCTAGTTTGGTGCGGAACTCGCGCAGGTAGTCGTTCAAAACCACACTGACCGTATCAGGGCGGTAGCGGTGCATGTAGATCAGCGCGTTAAAATTACCCTGGGGGCTGGAAAACAGCCAGTAGATAGGGCGCTTCTTGTAGCGCTTGACATGGTCGCTATAGAAATCTTTAAGGAAGTAGTCGCCGATGTCGCGGGGCTTGTCTTTTTTGCCCAGAGTGGTTTCGATGAATTTGAGATTATCCTCGTAGTACTCTTCGCCAAAGGCAATGCGCAGGAACTTGCGGAAGCACTCGGCGATGTCGTCGGTAAACCAATCGCCATCGAGCATGGGAAGGACGTTGTCGTGATCCGCCAAGAAGCCTGGTCCTGGAACCAGCTTCAGGTAGTCGTCAAGAGTCTCGCCTTGGTTGGCCAGGATCAGTCCCGGTTTTTCCAGTGCGTAGCGGCCGAACATGCAGCCCACGGCGTAGGAAACCAGCTCGCGTATGGTATCGGCCAGCAGTAGCGACTCCAGCTCTTCCTCGCTCTTGTCGTTACCGTAGCGGTAGTTCGGGTTGCAAGTCAAGGTGATTTCGTTGAGCGGCACCTTGGGCTTCAGCTCATCCTGCAGGCCATAAGCTTCGATGTAGATGCGGTTGTTCTCTTCCTCCAGCCGTTGCATCTCCAGAGTCACCTCCCACCAATGGGCGCGGAGTTTCTGATAGGTAGCCTTCAGGGTTGGCTGGCGGTAATCGGGATTCAGCAGCGGCAGGCTAGTGAAATCCCAGGAGGTTTCGTAAGAATCCCAGTCTGTTTGTGCTATTCTGATATTCTCAGAGCAATGATTAGAAATATCTTCAGATAACAACGATTTGGGGATGGGAGTGATTTCCAATTCTTTTATGTTTGTTGCAAGCGTGGGACTTAATACCCTACCAAGGCTCGCCATCACTGGAGAGTTCAAAATGCCCAAAATTGAGTCTAGAGTCTTATGGTCAGATGCGAATGAAGCTCTCATGTTTACATCGAAAATCCCACCTGCAGGGGTATACCTAAAAGCATTTTTGCTAGTCGCTAGTGCCGCACATACAATATTTTCTTTGAAATAAAATTCGGTGCTTTGTGGCCTTGAACGAAGTTTTCCACTTTTGTCCTTAAAGTTTCTAATCTCAAAACCATTATTCTCCCAGTTCACGAGATGCTCAATATTTCCATACCACTTACGGTAGTCACCACCCTTTATGAAGAAATACCATTTCTTTAAAATTACTTTTCCTGACATGTTTGCCACATCGGCGGCATTAACTTCTTGCCAAGTTCGTACGAATCTATCATTGTTCCCCGAGGCTAAGCCTTGCCTGGTTGTTAAATGATCGCCTAAACTTTTATGTTCACCAAAAAGATTTCTAAACTGCTCACTAACCCAATACGCAATCGGGTATCCTGGTATTTTTTTGAAATCGGAAGCAGAAGCCTGGTAGAACCAGCCGCAGTGTGGATTCTTTGCAGCCTCGCGAATTGCAAATTCTTTTTCGCTCTCAGAATTTCCGTCTATCAAACGGAAATAATTGCCCTGATAATCTAGCTTGTTAGTGTTCTCCAAAACGAAAGCAGTTGTTGAAACAACCTCACCGCCAATGCTGTCAAATGCCCTTGCACCAAAGTGCGCCATAGAAAGGAGCGTATTCTGACCCAAGATTTTTACTCTCAGAGATTCGAAGGAAGATAGGAACATCCAGTTCTGCATGGTAATCATAGCAACCGCGCCACGCTTCTGAGCAAGTTCTAAATTACGATTAATGAACATGGCAAAAAAATCTGACTTACTGAATGGATAATTTTCATTTGCCCAGGCACCTAACCGATCATTCATCCTTTTGCCACCCATATACGGCGGATTAGCAATCACCACATGGTATTTGGGGTCCAGGTAATCAGCCTGCCGCAGGGCTTGCAACACCTTCTGATGGGTCAGGCTTAGAAACAGATGCCCGAAGACGTTCTTTGATTCCAATATCCTGAGCATGCCGTCCACATCGGTGACGTCCGGACGGATCAGGGAGCCGAAGTTGTCAGCCTCCTCGAACTGGCGCAGGGTGGTTTGTAGCGGCGAGGTGAACAGGTCGCGCCCCACAAAATCCATGTAATCTTTCAGCTCACTCCCGTCGAAGTGGATATTCTCCAGCACGCAGATATTCGGTTTGACGCTTCTATTGAAGAATCGGCGGTGCTTGGCGCGAGCCTTCATGGTGAGGGCAAAGGCCGCCAGTTCTCCGGCGCGTTCGTCAATTTCTATGCCATAGAGGTTGTGGGTGAGGATCATCGAAGGGATCTCTGCGGGGTCAACGCCTTCCTCCTCGTAGATGGCATAGAGCAGGTCGAAGGCGTAGGTGAGCATGTGGCCGGAGCCACAGGCCGGGTCGCAAATCTTGATTTCTTCTGGCTTGGCGATGCGCAGGAAATCTGTCTCGGCTTGCTCGGGCTTAATGTAGTAGTCCATCTGCAGGGCCAACTTCGAGCCGGGGCGGTTAAGCAGCCACAGGCGGCCGAGGGAGTTTTCCACCAGATAGCGGACGATCCAATGCGGAGTGAAAAGCTGAGTGGCTGCAGGGATATTTTCGGGCGTAATCTTCTTGTTCTTCTTCAGGCCCCCGAACACCTCGTCCTTCTTCTCGGAGATGTAGAACTGGTAGAGCCAGCCGATTACCTCGACATCCTGGCAGGCATCCGGCGTCATTGCTTCACGGGTATAGGCCAGAATGGAATTGCCCGAGAGCAGATCGTCGGGTATCAGAAGTTCGGTGTAATCGTCGATGCGCTGGAACAGGAACGGCATGGCCTTGTTGCAATAGTTGCAAGCGGCGACCACCAATAGGTGATAGGCTTCGCCTTGTGGATCACGGCTGGGCGATTTGCCGTCGAGCAGAGGAAAGATCTGCTGCCGAATCTTGTTGCTAATCATCTCTTCATCAATGTGCCCCATCTTGGCCTCGGCCAGGATTTCGGGCTGGAACTGTCCTTCGGCAGGCGAGACCACACCAATGCGGGTATAGCGGTTCACGTCCATGAAACGTAGGGCACAGAAGCGGTTAAACCAGATGTAGGCTACGCGATCGATAACCCGCTCTTTGCCATGGCTTCTTATAGCTTCCTCAAGTTTTTTAATCGCCTCGGCATGTTCACGGAGGGCAGCGCTGTTGTCAGTCAGGACCAACTTGAGCTTGGCGGAGACTTGTTCCATGAGACTGCGCCGGGCGAACTGGGCGAATTTTTTGAGTTTGGTTGTTTCCATCTTTCTTAAGTTCCCCCAGCTACAGCTGAGTCCAGGCGTGTGACTGGCCAATTGGGGAATTGTTGATTCCAGGTTTCAACGGATAGAACTGCGCAATCGGCTATATGTTTACGTTTCCAGGCTGAATACGCTTCCCAGCGAATATCAGCCATTAAACGATCTTTGAAACCTATAAGAACCGCCTTTTGCTGCATGGGATCAAAGGCATCCAGACCGATTAAAACAATGTACTTGAACGGCTTACTGTCTCTCTCCATTAGATGCAGAAAGGAATATGAGTCTCGTGCTTTAGGTGTCAGCTCTTGTGTCAAAACAGAGTTGTCTGATAAGCGCTTGAGATAACTGTTTCGTTCCTTATTAGGACTCTTTGAATGAGAAGGGTCTTTTATTTCAACAAGTAATACGTCCGCATCTCTTTCAATAACAAGGTCTACAAATTTCATGTGTACAGGCAGTTTTACTCCCTGCTTGTCGAGCTCATCCCACTGCACTTCATCCGGGAACTCAAAGAGTAATTCAGCATTTTCTTCTGCTTTATATGATTTCATGGCTACTTACCCCAGAGCCCTCTTGACATCTTCATCGTATAACTCTGCAAATGTATTGGAAATGGCGGATTTACTTAACGCACTGTAATCGTCGGACGTATCAATTCTTATCTCATTGGATTCTTCATCACGATACAGGGAGTGGTAACGAACGTGATCGCTTTGCCCCTTATCAGCTAACAAATCTAACCATTTAAGCAGGACATAATCATGGGTCCCGAGAATAACCTGCTGACCATTTCGTGAAAGCTCCAAAATGATCTGTACGAGCAGCTTCATCAGCTTTGGATTCATGTTTGACTCAGGTTCATCCCAGAACAGCGGGCCACTCGATCCGGGAGATATTGTTCCGTTGCTCAAGAGTCGATACAGGATGCCGATCTTTCTAAAGCCCTCAGCTGTCATGCCACTCGAATAAAGATGGCCACTCGTTGCCACAAACTCTGTGATGGTAGAATCTTGGTACATCTGCGCGGCTTTGGCTTTTGTTCTTTTGGGAGATGCCTTCTCCGCATATTTACCAGCCTGGAAACAAAAACCACCATTTTCCCATTGATAGCGTCCACCGATTAGGCTCACTAATTGTGGAATGATTGTATTCAGGCGTGGATCAAGGTTGATCTTGGCTTCCGTATCTTCATGACCAGTTTTCATCAAAGCGTTTGCCAGATCCACGTATCCGTCATCAAATATCAGTTCGACCGTTTTCTGATCATGAGTTTCTTCGGTCATGCCTTTAACCAAAGAGAGGACTTCCTTGGTCGGGATAAAAACCGCTTCGGCCTGGTACTGCTCGTAGTTGACGCGATCCTGGATGGCCAGCGCCTTGGAGTTATTGAAAAAGGTCGCGGCGATCTTCTGCCCTTGAGCGAACCGTGCAGACAGATAGGCGCGGTCAGTCGCGCCCTGTCGATGCATCTTGCCGACCTTGTCTTCCAACGGCATAAAGAGGCGGAGCAACTTCGAGGTCAGCACCACTTCGAGCTCATCCCCGCTGATGTCGGACTTGTTTTTGAACAGAGGCGCACCGGCGCAAAGGCCATAGGCCGCCTTGAGCAAATGGGTTTTGCCAGTTCCGTTCTCACCAATGATCACGTTGACCTTGGGCGAGAGATCCAGTATAAGGCCATTGAAGGCCGTGAAGTTCCTCAATTCAAGACGCTCAATCATATTTGAATCCTTTTGCCTTTACGGATTTCTTCCAGCAGCGCTTCGCGCATGGATTCCAGGTATCGATCCACATCGGTTTCGTCGGCCAGCCAAGCTTTATCGAAGGAAACACGGACAGCCCGGCTGGGGACATATTCAATGCAAGGTTCGGGTTTAGCGGTTGCGGTTGCTGTTTCTATTTCTTTACCATGTTTTAATGCTTGGGTTGTATCGTTTACTGATGAAGGCGTTGGAATTGTTGCCGTTTGTGCCCAGAAAGTCATCTGGGACAGCAAACGCTGGTAGTCCGTATCCTCAAAGCGGCGCAGGGTATCGCGTATCTTCGCGATCAGTTTTTGACGTTCAATGGTTTCTAAAAACGCATTGAAAGATTGGGTGATCTGGGCCTGTTGTTCCACCGTTAACAACGCAAACTCACTCATGCCACACAGGCGCTCCTTAAGAGCAGTAACAACATGCTTAGCACTGAAAATTTCTATACCAATCTGTTTTGTGATCTTGGTCTCAAGGGATTCAACTTGTGCTTTCACCTGTTGCATGCGATTGCCCTTGAAGCACTCACGATCGGTCAGAGTATCGACGACCTGAGAAGCACCATTATTTTCGATGTAATCGAAGTTGGGCTCCTGTGTTTGCACAAATTTACGCACGTTATCGAAGATGCCTTTTTGTGGCCCGCTCATGAACTTTCGAACAGGATCAATAATGCCTTCCTTCATGGCGAGCAGGGCATCTTTCTGCTGAATAAGCTCCGTTAGGTACCAGGTGTAGGGTTTATCTGAGAGCTCTTTGAGTTTTTCAATCACAGAATTGAGCACATTCAGGAATGAATATTGTGATGACTGGGCAGCCAGAGGGCTAAGCTGATGCATAAGGTCCTGAATGGCTACTCCGGTTTCTTTACCGAGCGCTTTTGCTTCATTGGCACGCGGTGGTGTGTCAAAAAAATCCTCATAGAATTCCTTGAGGGCACGCACTTGGGAAGCGGTAAAATCGACTTGAGGCTCTAACACGACATTGCTGTGACCGTGCGTGTTGCGTAAGGCGCGTTCTAGTTCGTCATCTTCGAGAAGGTTGCCATCGGCACGTACTTCGATTTTGCCACGGGCGCAAAGATTGGCAAGCGTGCAGAGCACCGCTGCGTAGTACCAACCATATGGCTTACGCTCGCATCTTTCCAACAGATGTTTTAGAGTAGTGCGGATGCCACTCCTGTTATTGCTTTGAATATATGCGAGTACTTCCTGTTCAGATTCTGCCAGCGTGGTGGCATCGTTTCCCAATAAACTCTGCTGCGAGTGCTTAAGGTGGTTGGCAATGTCATTTTCTGTGTAAGTAATGCCGCGTAACATGCGAAGGTTGGGATAGGCTCTGGAAATGAGCTCATGAAAGCCGCGAGTAATGCGCGTTTGAGCATCCTCGGTGCCAATCTCGATGTCGCTACCTGCCAGGAGAAGCTTGGCTTTGCCTAATAGAGTTTGTACACGCTGCTGCAACTCGGCATATCGTTCCCGGTTTTGAAAGCCCTTGTCGGTTAGAATGCGTTTGACTGCTTCCTGCTGGGTGGTAGAGATATTCTGCCGGATGTATTTTTCTGTCCGCTTGTACATCAGGATGTCGCGTATCAAGCGATCATCGGGCGGCATCAAAACCAACAGTTCATCTCGCCCCATGCTTTGCATACGAAGCATAGATTCGTTTTCTATATTTTCGTGGAATGGACTTATGACATGGATGGCCAATTCGTATTCCCGGCCGTGCAATCGATCATCAAGTTTTCTTGAATAGGGGTAATCCTGTGCGTTTTCGTCGTACCGAATCTTTCGATTTTTGATGACATGATCAAAGACTATCTTTTCCAATTCAGCAGCAACATCGGCTGATTCAACCTCGGTGTTCTTAATTTCTTCTTCGACATCTTTTTCTTCATCCGTTAGATATTCGTAGAGTTCACCATTACGCTGAATGTAGGTCTGTTGTTCCAGCAAGTTGAGCGCCTCTTCGATTGCTTTGCGCAACTTGGGTAAATCTTGGTTAAATCCATCTAACATCAATACGCACAAGTTTCGGAGCGTTGATTTAAATTCCTTTACATATTTGACAAGCAAAAGGGCCTTTAGCAAGCGGATAGCAAATGGGTTTTCGAGATGGTTTTCCGCCTGTATGATTGCTCTCTGACTATTTGCTTTTAAAGCGGTCCGAATACCCTCAAACATTAGATCAAAGGTAGCAAGCTGGCCAATCTGATGGTCTCCGATCTGTATCGCTACTTGCTGGAATACACCCAGCATTGATCGTTCGCCTACGGAACTGTGTTTGCCCTCGAATGCATTGTGCTGCGACAGATTCTGAATTGCGGATTGGAACAGAGAGAACTGGTAAGGGATAAATGGATAGCTGTGGATAAAGTGGTCGCGATCCTGAAAGTTGCGGTAGCTCTGGGAGCCATCTGCAAAGTCAAATAAGGTTTTAAAGTTGTTTGCTTCGTCATGGTAGATGTCAGAGAGCAGTTGGACACCTTCATCATTTTTCATGAGCAAGCGTTTCTGAATGACCTCGGCCACATCTGCACTGGTGAGTTTCATCCGGTTAGCAAATCTTGCCTGAATTTTTGAAAAGTCATTGCCCTGTTGGGGTGTCATTTCTCCAACGACCATGTTCATATCTTCCTGCGCAGTTACGATGATCCATGCTCGGCCTCGACATTTAGTCGCCAGACTTTCCGCAATGGTCTGAAGATTAGTCATCAGCTTAATGTTTTCAGCAATGTACTGCCCAACCTCATCGACAAAAAAGTTCAGACGAAAATCAGGAGATTGTCGATCCACATAAGCATGGACCTGTTCTGCGAAGTCTTCGATGGATACGCGATACTGGCTACGATATTTGTCTAGGATTCCAGCGGCTTGCGCCTGATCACTTCCTGTAACCTGCGCGTATGCATTGGCGATATTTTGGGATTCCAATAGCGCTTGCTCACGGCCTTTCTGCCAAGTCTTCATTGCCAAGGCTTCATAAGCAGCTTTGAACGGCTCGTAGAGATTGCGGCTGTCGAGGTCTCGTTCGAATTGGGCAATATGTCCCTGTTTGCCGTAATAACCGCACATTTCGTCGAAGACCTTGACGAAAACAGCAAGGAGCGCGTCAATCTGCGTTTTGCTTATAACGTCCGCTTTTTGGTCAATGTTAAAGAGGATGCTTTTCGAGGATATGCCGACAGCCCGCTTGAGATCGCCGCGAAGTATTTCGTTGTCACCGCACTTGGGCAGGAACAGGTCAAAAGCGGAAGTGCCGTCGATCTTACGGTTTTCCAAAAGCAACGCCAGCATCTTCAGTAGGTGCGACTTACCTGAACCAAAGAAACCGGATACCCAAACGCCATTGGCTCCTTCATAGTTGTTATAGGCATCAAGGAATGATTCCAGGCGTTTTTCTACCTCATTGGTCAACACGTATTCTTCTATTTCAAGGCGAAGACTCGCTTCATCATCGGCTTTAATGACCCCTTCAATTGGACGGTCGACTGGTTTTTTGAAAATAGTCTTAAGGATCATCATGTTTTCCTCGGTTAAGCTTCGCATTGAAAGATGTTGAACGCCCGGTAATATTTGTCGTCATGGAGTCTTCCAAAGAGCTCAAGCGATGCACCGGATTCCAGAGAGTGGGTGTAGCCCCCTGGAAAAAACATGACAGTCGGTTTTTCTTTTGCTGTACTTTGCAGGTTGTTCAATACATTGTGAGAGCGGATATAAGGGAACACCTCTCCAACTCCGGACAAAAATAGAACATCAAAATCATTTTTTGCCAGTTTGGTAGCAATCGCCGGTACAAGATGTGTCTCTGGATCCAAAACCCCTTGCAGTAGCTCTTTTAGCTGATCCTTGGAAATGGAATCCTCCATTTCACGGATTTGCTCCCAAATATCCCGATCTTTAAGTATTTCTATGGAGAGATCGTAAAGGTTTATCTCCAGTATTCGAATACCGGCTTGATCTAGGCGGTTGACCAACTGGCGTTGGAGTCGCTCCATTTCAACACTTCTTTCCGGCTCATAGGGACAAATAAAGAACGGCACCTCATTCCCGAGGCCTTGCTTCTTTAGAAAACGCTGCCCAGAGATTACAGCAAAAAGATGCTGAAACCTATCCTGCATGGGCATTTTAGCTATATCTATTTTCACTGTGCCATTCCCTTCAGATCCGATTCAAAAACAGGGAAGAATAATACATCCCGGCGGCTGTAATGAGGAATCACATTCAGTAGCCTTGGGCTAAGTATTGCTGCATTAATTATGTTGTTTGAAGCCAAGAGATCTGCCTCGCGGAGTATTCTGAAAAGCACTTGCCGCAATTTGTTTCGGGTCGTTGGCTGAATCACTTCAAGCTCTGCGTGCCATTCCGATTTTCTATTAAAAAAAGAGTCGAAATCCTCATGATTTACATCGGTTTTCAGTGTGATATAGTGTTCTCGAAGTACTTCAATGGCAAAATCTGCGATAAATCTATACCGACGGCAGGTAGCGAGCCATAAGAGGTAGCCTTGTTCCTGGGGATTTGCCTCAACGAGAAAATCCAACTCCTCGATGCTAAATGTTTTTAGACGAGAGATGACTTCACTGCAGACACGCTTTAGGGTGTTCAGTGTTCTAGCTTGTAACAAATTTTCAGAAATAACCTTATCTCGTACGGCATTCCAGTCACCAAGCTCCAGATACAGTGCGGCCAGCTTCACCGATTCACGGTGAAATAAGCTGCCCGTTGTAAATGACATGCTGTATCTATTCACTCTTATATCCAAAATAAATTTTAGTGTTGGCTATCCAAAGGTTGTTTTCAATCAACAGGTCAAAGACCAGAGAACTGCCAAATTAAGGCGGAAAGGGAATAATAATTCATACGTCCTTGGCTCAGTTTTTATTATTGCTGTTGATTAGTATTCTCTTAGACTCAAATGGTATAGGTAACATGAAAAGACTGAAATAGGAATATCAAAGGATTGCACACTTAATTTTTGAAATAATAGAATGTTGCATTGACCGTAATGAAGCAAGTCGAATAATTGTATATAAAATCTTACTGTGTCTTATATTTGCGAATAAAGTGAGTTTTCATGGGGCAAGTACATATAATTCTTAAAAGTTATTGATTTTTCACATTATACCCTGCTAGATTACCATCCACTTCTTAAACCACTAACAGGGCACCCCCATGAACAAGACTGAACTGATTGACGCCATTGCTACGCGCTCTAATACCACCAAAGCCCAAACAACCGCCATGCTAAACGGATTGCTTGAAGTTATTCAGGAAACCATGGCTAGTGGCAGCGATGTTCAGCTTGTGGGATTTGGTACTTTCTCAGTGACAGAACGTGCAAGTCGTGAAGGCCGCAATCCAGCGACTGGTGTAACCATGACAATCCCCGCCAAAAAGGTCGTTAAATTCAAACCAGGCAAAGCCTTATCTGATGCTGCAGCTTCTGTTAAGAAAACCAATGCTGCCAATCCCACAAAGCCCAGACAAACAGAAAAAAAGAAATAATACGATTGTGTGTGTTTTGATTGCAAAAACCTAGGGAATCATCAAGGGAGAACAACTCACTGGAGAAGGTTATATAAAAAAATCATACTGTAACCGATCAAATAAAACTTGAACAACTATTGATCTTTAGTAGCTCAAAGATGATTTGACCGCTTCAAATATTAGTCTCTATTCAATCGACATTAATTGACTAAATTCGACACTAAGCTTACGTTTTATAAAGACTTAAAATGGGATATCAATGACACTTCATACCTGCTCACCTCCTGTTTTGTATGAATGGTTAAATGAATACCCTAGTGTTGCAAAAAACTATGGACATTTATTGCTTGAGCAGAAAAAGGCTAAAGACGATGAGCTGCTTGCAGTACTGAAGCCTTATTTCGAATCTGCCCACATGGATGCCAGAAAGGTCTTTCACGAATTCATAGGTATTGATCTCCACCCAGACTCTGCCGCAGGCTCAGTTGATATTAGTTATCCTTCCTCTCTACACTTAACTACTCTGAAAGGATTCTTCGGAGAAGTGTTAACGGGCCTAATAGTTGAGGCATATGATTTAGTTGGTGAACATGATTGGAAAGTGCCTGTATTTCTATTTAGGTTTCATGAAGACGCAAAAAAATATCTTTACACATTGGTGCGAGATCCAGATCAGAAACGACAAACTATAGGAAGATTGGGTACTGATTTTATAGCAATTTCTCTTAATAAAAATGGCGAGATTGATCGCTTGATTTCAGGAGAAGCAAAATGGCGAAAGATATTAAATCAAAGTGTGATCGATAATCTAATGCTGGGACCAAAGATAACGGGGCAAGAGTCGAGACAGGTAGAAAAAGGTATTTGGGCCAGATTGAACAAAGAAGTAAATCCCCCTAACGGCCTGAGAGAGCTTCAAATAATTTTGAAGGATCTTGATCGCGACGGGTATGCTGCAACAATACTTTCAATGGATAAATTGCTTTCAGCATATAACGCACGTGCAGTACCTAAAACAGATCTTGTTGTAATTGTTGGAGAGGGAAGCACTACTCGTGAGGAAGGCAGTCGTCTCATTGGACACGAAGGAATTCCTGAAGCCTATTTAGCTGATAATAACCTCCAAATTGTTGAAGTAATATTAAATGAAGGCGAGCAATTGATCGAAGAGTTATATAGATGCCTTTGGAAAGATGAGGATTAGCAATGCCGAGACTCGATGAGAATCGCCTGGAGGTAGCCAAATCTATTCAAGTTAAGTTAGCTCAGGAAAATTTGCTAACTCCTTCTCAAGCTCGATCTTTCGTGAGATGTCTCCAAATGACTTGGGATGTAGAAATAATTCGGTGGGAAGATCAAGATTCCTCAATGCAATTATCGAGTGCTTATAATTTAATTCATGTAGCTGGGATTTTTAAAGATGTTGAGGGAGTTAATTCGTTTAATTCAGTTCAATGCTATCGAAGGGCCGCAGAACAACTTGAATGGCTGACTCGTGCTGATGATAAACTAAAAAATGAAGTGCCAATAAGCCTTCTTGCAGGAGCAGCGTATCAACTTGGTAGTCTACCTGCGATGGCCAAAGGATTGTTAAAACAAATCCAATCAGATGATGCTGGTTGGCGATTGTTTTGCTTATTCTTACAAGCTGATTTTGATGGTGTAATTGAAACTACTTTAACCTTCTGGAAGAGATCACCTGAATTAACTGAAAAGAAAGCATCATCCCAAATATTAAACGGTGATAAGGAGGATGCCGTTTCTTGGTATATCACCGTAGAACTAATTCGAACTATTGGGCTTATTGCCTTCTCGCTGAGAAGTGGTCACCAAGGTAGATTAGAAAAGGCATTAGAAAAGCTTGATGCGATACAGCGTATGGCAATAAGAAGTCTTAATAGCGATATGTCGCTATTGATAACAATGCTGAATGAAGTCGCCAATGGGTTCAATAATGCTTCCATCTACAAATCTATTAATAGGCTTGCTGACTTAGACCCTACAAAAACCAGTAAGTTAAAGACCCTAGCGAGGCGCCAGTATCATATTGGTCGCGGTGTTCTCTGGCCATCTCAGCTTGCTGGTATCGAACGATTGCTAGAGCAATCATCATTTGCCCTATGTACCCCTACTGGTTCAGGGAAAACATTGGTTGCCAATCTTGCTCTAATAAAAGAATTGTTATTAATGGATAATGATCCTCTAATAGCTCCTTTAGCCATTTATTTGGTTCCATCGAGAGCTTTAGCAGGTGAGGTTGAAACAAAACTTAATCGCGAAATGGGTAACGAATTTATAATTACAGGCCTTTATGGTGGTAATGATTGGGGAGTAACGGATTATTGGCTGAACGCAGAGCGACCCACTGTTCTCATTGCGACTGTTGAAAAAGCTGATGCATTGATGCGATATCTGAACCCGATTATTATTCCGCGCCTAAAACTTCTCATCATTGATGAAGCGCATCAAGTCGTCCCTAATGACCCTACATATGCTGCAAAAAATTTTGCTAATCATTCTGATCGTTCCATTCGATTGGAAAGTTTTGTGTCAAGGATACTCGTTCAATCGCCAAATATAGCACGGATGGCTTTAACGGCTGTCGCAGGAGGAGCTGCGGATCCCGTTGCGCGGTGGATTGAATCAAGAAAAGACGCACACCCAGTTGGCTTGAATTATCGAAGTACTCGCCAAGTAATAGGTATCTTGGAAACAAGATCTGGTTCAGCTCCTAAGTTAAATCTTGATTTTATGAACGGAGCACCTCTTTCTGTTGTTGGTAGAGACGGCTCGCCATACCTTAATCTCAGAATAGAAACAATGCCTCAATTGCCAGCAACTATACGAAATAGTTTAAATCATTACAATCAACTAGAAATTCTCTGGACAGCCATGCACTTACGACGTGGAGGGCGTCGCATTCTAATTTCACTTACACAAGTTCCAGAGCGAACAATGAAATGGTATTGCGAAGCTCTTTCGTTGGAAGCGTGGGCAGAAATTACAACCTTCCAACCGCCAGAAAATATTGAATCACGTGAATTCTTTGATGAAACAATGGCAACTTGCATTGATTATTGTGGAGAAGATTCATACGAAGTGAAACTACTTAAAGTTGGTATAGCAACCAGCCATGGTCAAATGCCACAAAGGCCTCGTCTTTTGATGACAAATTTGATTGAAAGAGGTATTTGCTCCATCACAATTGCCACGGCCACATTAACAGAAGGTGTTAACTTACCTTTTGATATCATTTTTTTGCCTCAACTACGACGACAATCATTTGATCCAGATGAAGAAAGAACAGTTGCTGTGCCGCTATCAATTTCAGAATTTAGGAACCTTTCTGGTCGTGCGGGAAGGCCAGGTTCAGCTCGTTCCATGGAGGGATTAACTCTAATTGCATTGCCTCAGGTACCTTCAACAACAGCAAACGGTGCAAAAAACATCCAAATAAGACAGATACGGGACTTAAAAAAAGACTATATAAATCTCAGAGAAAGGCTTGTTGCGGAGGAGAAAGTTAGCGGGGCTATAAATAGCCCGTTAGCTTTGCTTATACATACTCTTTTTTTTAAAGCCCGGGCTAGCGGTTTGGTGGAGGATGAAGGAGGCTTTTTAGATTGGCTTGATAGAATTTCCCCAAGTGACATTTCTGATAACGCTGCTACAGGACATAGATCTGACACTGCTCAGCTTGCTGATACGCTAGATGAGCTTGATGGCTTGCTTCTAAGCGCCATTGAAGAAATTCATCGTATGGATATGTACGAGATTGATGTCAAAAACATTGAGGAATCTCTGAAAGGCCTTTGGGCAAAAACATTTTCTGCATATGCCGCAGTACAAGAACTGTGGATGGAAAATGCGTTTATAAAACGAGGAAAGGCCATCATTGAGACGATTTATCCTGATCAAGATGAACGTAAACGCTTATATCAATATGGATTCCCTCCCTATTTGGGGAGGCGCTTTGAAGGTATATTTGATCCCATAAAAGAAACCATAATGACGGCTAATAGGTATGGCGCTTTTTCTATTCAGAAACGCTGTGATATCTTTGAAGCATTAGCAGAATTGATCAGTGATGATAGAGGTTATGGTTTTTCCGTACGAGAATCAGAAGTTGCAAAAGAAGTGCTTAACAATTGGAGGACTGTTCTTAATTGGTGGCTTAATAACCCAGAAGTTGATAGTCCACAGCCAGATGAACTTCGGGAATGGCAACGTTTTGTTTCGGAAAATCTAGAGTTTCGGCTAGGTGTTATAGTAGGAGCTGTGATTGCAAGATCTTGGGCACATGGTGCAAATGATCCCTTAGCAATACCCAGTTTAGAAGAGTGGAAAAAAACAACAGGTTTGCCATGGTTTGGCTTCTGGGTTCGTGAATTACTGAAGTGGGGTACACATGATCCTTTTGTCGCTTTCGCACTTTCTCAAGGTATTGCAAAAACTAGGCCATTCGCTTTGAGTCGCAAATTAGAATTTCTTGAGTGGCTTGAAAATAATTATGAAGAATTAGATGAAGAAGACTTGATTGACCCGCAGCTTTTTCTTCAATGGCAAAATAGTCTTCCAAAAAGAAAGCGGCCTGAGCCTAAAAAAACTATATATCAGGCAGAACTAACTGGTACTGATGGAAAGTTGGGACAATACAATGTTGTGCCCGTACATAACGAGGGTATCGTAATTTGGCTTGATCCAGCCGGTTATGAGCTTGCAAGGTCAAATGTAGCTGAATGGAATGATCATGTATTTTCGCATAAGTCAGATTTCAAAATGACTATCGCAAATGGCTCAGTAACTGTTACAAAAGTTTTCTAATAAATCTAAAGTTTTCTCATTAGATTCGTATATCAAACGTCAGCTATTGGCCGAGGTTGTATCAAAACTTATCACCAAACCTATCAGGTATGAAATTTTCCCACTAAGCGATCATAAATGAGATAATATTCACTGATTAGCTCCACAATTATCAATATTTAGCATGTTCAGACCGTTGTCTTTTCGATTTTTGTGTTTTCACACAGCCAGGGCCGAATTCAGTCAATCAATGTCGATTTAATAGAGACTAGTTATTGATCCATCATCGTACCAATCTCGGCCAAGGGTCATGTATCCAGGCATATTCAGGTGGTGCATCGATAGTCACCACATAAACCCGATTTTTTTGTCTCTTTCTACCAATAATCCTTGAATCACCATCCGCTTACCCAGTTCTATCCAGTGGGATTGATTGTACTGGTCTTTTTCCATGAACTGTTTAGCAGCATTTAAAACTGGTCTTGGGTGCCATGGCTTCCATTTGCCGATTTTGATGGAATTCAGTCGTGCCCAGCCGCCATTCGGAAATTTACGGGGGGCTTCATCCTTGCGCCTGCCCCACGCTATCCAAGTTACTCTGCAATCTCGCAAACGCACCGGCAACGGCGCACTCGGTTGCGGGAAATATATCTTTTCACCCTGATATTCAATACCACCGCACATAGGTTTCCCTGCTGCGTAAGCACGTATATTATTGGTCAGTTTCTAGCTGATACCAATACCCAGAATTTATACAGCTAAAGGCGTCAACGTATAAACTCTACCAAATTTTCCTGCGGTACGAATATCTCCACGTTGCAAGGCAGCACGAACATCATCTAATTTATATGCGTCTTCAATCGACAAATAAGGCGACCAGCCTTCTCCTGAGTCTATCAACTCGATCTCAACTTCCGCAATGTATTGGCCTTCTCGTACCAATTTTGTTAGATGTTTATTATTCATCGTAATCTCCTCAAAAAATCATTACTCCACTTATCACAGTCAGGACGATAAGCCGTAACGACAACAGCTGGCATGTCCGCATTTCTAGGAATACCCCACACTACATGGATTGGCTTGTTCTTTTTATCTTTTTGTAACACCAGTACACATGGGCCTTTCGGATAGTCTGGATAATCTTCCACGACTATTGCCTCCCCAATACCTGAGAGAATATCTCTTGCAAAGATATTGTCGTGCGACAACTCATCATAACCATGTTCAGATATACGGACTTCCCCGTTACTGACTAATGCTATAACCCGTTGTAAAGTCACACTCATGACAAAGTATCATCAGGTAAAATTATCAACACGAAATTATGCCATCTATTTTTCCTGGAAATCATCACTCCAGCTTATCCCTTTATTTTCCATTGTGTTTTATTAAGCTTCCTTAAGTTCCATCTCCGACAACGAATCTTGGCAATAGGATCGGAACTGTATATGCGATCAAATAAAACTACCAAGGTTTCATTGTATCAATAATAGCAAGCCAACTCTTGCAGTTAAATTTTGATACAATTTTAAATGTTACAGATCGCAAAATTGATTGTGTCAAACTGTGCCTGAAATACCACCATATGTAGTTGTGTGACACTGATTTTATGCTTGGCAAGCATTGCAAACAATTGATTTATATACATCAGAAATTTGTAGCTAGGTTTCGCAATCAGTAAATCAATACAAATCAAAATTTAAGAGTTTCTTTCGATACGAAATCACTGATAGATAACATTATTATGAAAGATCCAGCCATTCACATGAATTTCTTCAGGATCATCATGTGTCCAATGAATGACTCCACCTTTATCATTCCATTCATATTCCCCAAAAAATTCAATTTGATCATTTAAAGATAATCCATCAATTTTTGGTGCTAAATCTATATTGTGAGCGATCAGTAGCGTTTGCTTTGATTTTAACTCAATGATAAATCTTTGATGACGGCTACCGTCAAGATCATCCGATAAAATGGAAGTTACAACACCTGATCCATAAACTTGTACATTACTCTGACCACCTCCAAATAATTGAGCTAATAATTCATCGCTATCAGGCTCTAATTCTATAAAATTCGAAATTACTCCAGCTTTTAAAAGGCCACTGAAAACATCACCATAAACATAGACATCTTCTCCAGTAGTTCCAATGTAGTTGCCTGTGTTGGAATAGTAACGCACCAAATAATTATTTAAGCTAAAAGTTGCTGTGCTAGCAGGGCTAAAGAACTCTGGATAAAATTTTTCAGCAAAATTAAATAATTTATTGCTATTTACCAAGTAGTTTTCAGCAAATGTGATTCCCGGAACTAATACCAAAAATAATAAAATAGTAAATCTCATAGCTGTGCGTTAATCCTCAATATGCTTAATTCACAAAAAATTAATCAATATGTTCGTTACGACAGGATTTTATGATTCTGTACTACCCACACAGACACAACAGTTTTGCTCTTGTGTCGTATTAGGTGACAGACTGGCTATGCCAGACTGTTAAGGCGGGTTAATTCAAACCGGTTGCAAGACTTTCCATTTGATCTCAAATATAAAACGTGACAAATCTGACGATTATCGGCGAGTGTTGGCGAGAACTTGCAAGTGTAAAATTAATAAAAATAGTTAGTTAAAACATCTGTTAATCCGCAGATCCCAGGTTCGAGCCCTGGTCGGGGAGCCACTTAACTCAAAGTTAGCTGGCTTATAGCTCTGGTTAGTATCTTTAATTACTTTTCGATCTTTTTCTGTCTCGATTCTTGATGCTGCAAACGCTAAATTCTCAGTCGCAAACTTGGCATATCGATCCACCATATTGCTTGATTTACAGCCGCCCAGGTCTTTCAATTCATCATAGCTCGCTCCAGCCTGTCGATGCTATGCAACTCATGTATGGCGCAAATCATAAAAACAGAAATCTTCCAGTCCTGCTTTCTTACCCGCATTCTTCTGAGCCGTATTAGTTAATCCCATTGGCGAGTAGAGTGTGATACTTTGCTTTGAATTTTAGTTTTAAGCAGAATTTATCCAGAAATGCTTTATTCTCATATTTTTATCGACGGTAGTGTTAATAACCAATTAAAGATTGGATATGGTGCTTACCTTGTGGTGTCTGAGCTAGGTGCAGCTATAGAATCGCTAAAAGATACGGTGAGAGTGAAGCGTTTTGAACATACCAACTCGACTAAATTGGAATTGCAAACATTGCTGTGGGCATTGAGTGAAACGGTTGCTTTAGGCGGTGGTGGCGACATGGTTTTGACGGTTTATACAGATTCGCAAAACATTATTGGTCTTCCAGGAAGGCGCACCCGCCTTGAAGAAAGTAATTATTTTTCTAGTAAAAATAATCAACTTAATAATTATGAGCTGTACCAAGAATTCTATCGATTGAACTCCAGTTTAACTTGCGAGTTTGTTAAGGTGATAGGACATCAACCATCTGCCAACAAAGACGAGATTGATAAACTGTTTGCTTTGGTGGATCAAGCATCCAGGCGTTCGATACGAAAAGATTTTCAGCGCATGAATGAAATAAATTATTGAATGGTAAATTGTGAGCCAATCTGCCGATCATTTCGTAACACAAATTAACTCATCCCAATTTGTGGTGTAGTTTGGACTTTTATTTCCCTGTTTCATCTTCCAAGGTTGCTTGAATCCCTCGGATGCAAGTTTCAAAGTGCCTCGACCCATACGAGCATTGATTTGATCCATGACACTCATCAACTTGCTGGATTGATTATCTGCTGCGGATACCGAACCGAAGAGATCCAGTTGCCGGTATTGCCTCGGTACCAGTTCAGACAGCATCACGCCCGCTTTCTGATACCGATAACCGCTGCGATAAATTTTGCGTAATCCCCATAGCGCAATCTTGGTTAGTAATCTCGTGTCATCCGTTTGTCTTGGCAACGCAATCGTCATACTGTTGGCATAATACGGTTTTTTCTCATTGAATGGACTGGTGCGAATATTGACATGTACTGATCCAGCATAGGATTGTTGTCTTCGCAGCTTCTCTGCTGCACGGCTGATATAAAGGGATACAGATTCTTCGAGGCTAGCCAGATCGGATACAGGGATTCCGAAGGAACGGGAACTGACGATCTGTTTTTTCGGAGGATTAATTTCTTCCAGTTCGATACAGGCAGTGCCATTGATTTCGCGAATGGTTTTCTCCATCACGACCGAGAAACGGGCGCGCAGTTGCGATGGCGATGCGGTTTTGAGATCCAGCACGGTCTTGATGCCTATTTCATGCAGTTTGGGGGAAAGCCGCCTGCCAATACCCCAGATCTCACCGACTTCTATTTTTCTGAACCATTCATCTTGTTGCTGTGATGACATAGCGTTCAGGTTGCAGACACCATTGAATTCCGGATTTTTCTTGGCAATATGATTGGCAAGCTTGGCCAACGTCTTGGTTGACCCAATTCCAACACAAACCGGCAATCCCGTCCATTGTTTAACTCGCTGACGAATTTGCTGCCCATAATCCGCATGGCTGCGTCTTTTAAACCCAGTGAGATCCAAAAAACATTCATCAATGGAATAAATTTCCTGGTTTGGACTGAACATCGCCAAGATGCTCATGACGCGATTGCTCATGTCGGCATACAGCACATAATTGGATGAATAAGCAATGATCCCGTGTTTCATGGCTAAATCTTTTAACTGGAACCATGGCTGTCCCATTTTGACGCCCAGTGCTTTTACCTCGTTACTTCTGGCAACCGCGCAACCGTCATTGTTGGATAGCACCACAACCGGTTTGTCTTCTAGTGTGGGACTGAATACCCGTTCGCAACTCACATAAAAATTGTTGACGTCGATTAACGCGATGGAGCGGTTATGCTTATCCATGCAGTGCGATGATTTCAACGTTCTTTCTGTTCAGGAATTTCAGCAGATAGCGGTAAGTATCACGATCAAAATGGGGATGAGTCGCTATTTCATCAAATTCCTGATGATCTCTTGCTGTTCCAAGATGACACCATTGATCAAAAACATGCATTTCTGTCATGTCATTATCCGGATTATGCTCTCGAATCCCGATGCGACCATCAAACGGCCACGCTAAAAGCTTGTAACCACTTAAGGCTGTCAAAAGGCGTAGGCGATGTGATTCCGCAGATTCTTTGTCCGCACATAAGCCTTTACAATGTTTTAATTGATGAGAAAAACACACGCCAGAGCCTTTTTCCAGCCCTAATGCCTTATCACATAACCCATACTCATCGGCAAGCTTATTTAGAATCTCCAGTGCTTGTCGTTTGGTTTTGAAAGTGCCAAAAACATTATCTAAGGTAGTCCAGTCAATATCACTTTCATAAATCAAGGTAACCAATGGCCGGGCCGCGGGGTCATCAGAAACCTGCCATGCACATAATTGTCTCTCACGTCTGAGCTGCCGATTATGGATAGGCTGATATTCTTTAATCAAGTGCGATTCTAATAACAAGGCTCCGAGCTCTCCACTGGTGACCCGGTACTCGATTCGCTTGATTTCTTGGGCAATGCGCATTTCCTTGGCTGAACTATGGTCAGCCTGAAAGTGACTGAGTACACGCGTTCTTAAAGTAACACTTTTACCGACATACAGCAGTGCACTTTCGCCATGGAATAAATAAACACCGAAGGTATCCGGTATAGCATAGATTTCAAGTTGATCGAGATTAGCCGGAATGGCTTGCTGTTTCAGTAATGCCAGGACAGCTTCCTGAACGGTATTTTCACCTAATTCATTGAAGGCTGCAGCAATAAACGCCGCCATCATTTCCGTATCACCCATGGCCCGGTGGCGATTCTCACAGACTAGCTTGAATCGTTCAATGATGGCATCTAAGCCATGTCCTTTATGTTGCGGATATAGCTTTCTTGAAAGTTTAACCGTGCAAAGGAGTTTTTTCTGGAAGGTAATGCCAATGCGCTTGAACTCATTTTTGAGGAAACCATAATCAAAACGCACATTGTGGGCACACAAAACGGCACCATCGACCAAATCTAGCAGCGTGTTGCGAACTTCAAAGAAAGTCGGCGCATTTTTTACCATGCTTTGGGTTATGCCGGTCAATCGCTGAATGAATGGTGAGATACTGACTTCTGGATTGATGAGCGTAGTCCAACGGCCGACTTCAATACCGTTCTCATAACGGATTAAGCCTATCTCAGTAATACGATCTTGAGTTGGGGTAGCACCTGTTGTTTCCAGATCAAGCAATACATAACACGGCAACAACGTACTCATTTGAAACGACGGAATGATCCTATCACGACACCAAAAATCTCAAACTGGGTATCTGGACGAATGTAAATGGGTTTATAAGCGCCCGTTGAATTGGCTGGCATAAGCCTGGGCATTTTGTTCGCACCGTAATCAAGGATTTTAATGGTGAATTCACGGTCAACCACTGCCAGCACAATGTCACCGATGCCTGGTGTCTTTGATCTATCTACCACAACTTTATCGCCCGGCAGCAAACCGACATCAATCATCGAATCTCCCTTAATCGTAACGAAGAATGTTGATGCGGCATGATCGATCAGAAATTCACTGACATCGAGACTTTTCTCGACATGATCATCTGCCGGACTAGGGAAGCCTGCCGCCACTTTAGTGGAAAAAAGCGGCAACAAGGTTGGTTGATCGCTGATGATAGGAGTAAAGAATTCATCCACGTTGACTGCTTCATGATCAGAGCATGTTCGTTTAAGCTGGTATGCATCCAGAAAGTTTTTGATGGTAGCTCCCTGACTTTGCGGTATACGCATTGTAACCGTCGGTTCGCCATATTTACCCTGGCCGCGTGGTCTGCCCGCATTTTCTCTTTTTCCGCCACGATTTGGCATTTTTCGAATGGCCCATGTTTGATATATGAAACAGCATTCAAACACACCGGCTGTTGCGATGTCAAATATGCCGAAAGAATCTATATCAGGTATCAGGTATTGGATGATAGTATCGATTCTGGCTCCGAGAATCTGCGCAATCTTGGCCATCGATCATGAATCCCGTGGTATTCAGGTGGCGTTTCTTCAGTAACTACGTAGATTCTTTGTTCACCATCCCTTTCAGCAAGTAATGCCTGTATAGCGATGTCGGGTGCCAGAGTGATCCAATGGGATTGTTTGTCATGGTCTTTTTCCATAAAGCTTTCAACAGGAATTAATACCGGTCTTGGATGCCACGGCTTCCACTTTCCTGCTTTGATGGAATCAAGTCGTGCCCATCCGCCGTTGGAAAATTTACCTATCTCCTCTTCCTTTCGTCTACCTCAGATGATCCAGGTAACACCGCCATGTCGCAGCATTACAGGAAGCCTGGCATCAGGCTGCGGAAAGTAAATCTTCTGATCTTGGTATTCAATACCGCCGCACATAATAACCCGGCCATTAGCTGCTGCGTAAGCGCGAAGCTGTTTTTGCGACCATTGCAATTAGCCGTTGACTAGCTTCATGCTCAAAGGATGGCGACATACGCTTGATTTCATCGCTGCGTAATTGATGACGTTTTGCGGTCAGTTGCCAATTACCCAGACTTTCCCCGATCTTTTGTAATGCCTGGTCTGTTACTGATTGATTTAATGCAAAGTAGTCTGCCAGCTCCAGACAGGTATCTAATGATGGTTTAACGCTTTGGTTAAATGCCAGTTGATGCACTCGTTGGGTAAAAGGCTGTGTTGTCGGGTTTAAATCATAAGCAGGTGCCAGTCGCCATCCCTGGGAAACACGCAGAAAACCATGATTGCGTAGATGATCATCAATATTGCCGGTCATAACGTTGAATGTCATACGCCGCCATAATTCCAGGCGATCTTGTGCAGGCTGAGCAGATTCACGATTAATGGCATCAGCTATTTCCAGATAACTCGCCCCCTCCTTGGTATCTTCATTGCGTCCTAATAGTGTCATGGCCGACATAAAAGGGGTGCGCAGTGTTTTCTCACGATCAAATCGCTTGACCAGTAGAACCGGCGAATCACTCTTTGCATTTAAAACCCTGAATGCTGTTATCTCAATTCCGGCTTGTTGTGCAAGATCCAGCATAACGGCTTCCCATAAACTGACTCGCTCAGTATCGTTCTGTGAAGAAAACTTGGCAATCCAAAGTTCACCGGCATCTTCAATCGCCGCTTTGGGTCGCGCTCCGCCAAGCGATGAACCAGGTTGCGCAAGCATGGCAAGATCAGCGGCAGTCTCAGTACCACTCTCGAAATGCCTGGCTGCGGTTTCAAGTTGTCGCATATGAATCAACTTGGGAATATTCGTATGTTCTGCAAGAAACACGTCTGGCATATGACAATGACTTAAACGAAGTCCGCCCATGCGCATGTAATCACTAACACCCAACATATAGTCACTGTCACTTAAAAAAATACCGGTTGTGCGTGTCTGAATCAGTCTGCCCCAACGATCTGGTGAAATATCCTGGAAAGCACCCCATAAGCGGTTGTTCAAATACGGCATATCAACCAGTAAAGGGAGTTCCGGATCAATGGCAAAGCGATTGGGATGTTTGATCCAGGTGCGTTCATAGATAAAGCGGTAGTTTTCCCTGCCACGGCTTTTATGAATTTCCAAGTGACCAATGCGATGCAGTTGTCCTTGCCAATCCAATGAGACAAGCAGGTGTGTATCACTCATTTAGAAACTCTGACTCGTTTGGGTAGTTTTTCATCCATCAGATCCAGACCGAGGGAATCATGGGTACGATCTATCAGCATTTCGAGTTCATCGGCTTTACCGAGGATATATAACGCCATCGCGTAATTGCCCATACTGGTATTAGGCTCACCGCGTTCAATTTTTGCAACCGTCACCCGTGTAACGCCCATGCGCTCAGCCATCAACTGCACAGTAATTCCCCGGCGCTTTCTTGCGTCACGAATGTCACCACCGAGTTTCTTCAGGACTTGTTCAACACGAAATGATCTGACAGACATAATGAATACTATAGCAAACATTTTATGATATAAAGATCACTATAGTATACTATATAGAGATTTAATACCGAATAAACTGTCAGCGTATACGACTTTTGCGTTTACCCAATCCACCATCTTCCTTCACAAAGGCTCTTGGCTTCCTAAAAATGGCGCTTATCTCACCGGATATCGATGCAAATAACCCTTCTTCCCGCAATGAACGATAATCAGAGCCCTCTACGGTTAGCACATCTTTTAGTATGCCAGCTTCACAGGCTTTAGATAATACCGGGTGCCTGTAATCATTGGCATTCGTGATGGCAAATACCGTATTGACGCCAGAATTGCGTGCAAAATTTTGTAGTCGCGCCAGAAGCAGATTTTGAGGGCGATCAAGTACCGATAAGGGTAATTCACTTAACGACAATACAAAACCTGTTGCACTGATGCCTATCAAGTTAAAAAACTGATCCCGCTTTTTTAAAGCATGGCCTATCTTTGCCAGATCCTCCGGTGAGGCTATTTTCTCCAGGAGCAGTTCATGATTTTTATAATGATTATTCTGATAACCCCCAGCCTGATCACCCATCCAATCCACAAAATCGACATGACCGTCTTTATCAATGACACTGTATTGACTGGTATTGATAACCACATGGCCTTTGAAACTCGGAACAAATGATGCGATTATTTCTGTGAGCCTGATATCCTGACTCGATGGCGTAGCATTACCCGATGGATGATTATGCAATAACCAGTAACCATCGGCTTTAACATGTCGTCTAGTTTTTTCTACCAAAATACCCAGATCATGTTTGGCCTGTCCAATCTTCTCCAGATAGACTGCACCCGGCAATCTGGAACTCACAGCCGTATGATGAACGATGCGATTCATACGGGTATAGAAGATTCTCAACGTCTCATAACGTGGATCGCGCAGTATTTGCGCCATTATTGCCAAATCATGGCCTGATTTGATGGACTGATTCAGGAAGGTGGTTCCTCCTTTTTCTCGGAAGTCTTTTGGGAAATCACAACCCAATAAGGTGCCACCTGCCCATCGAGCATGAGCTTCAAGCAGTTCTGTATAGGCACCTTTTCCTGCTTCTTTTTGCTTTTCGGTAGTACCGGGACGAGTCTCAATGTTTTCATAAAGATCACCTTCATCAGAATTGGATGGGGTTCCTGGAATCTTCAGCCTATTATCGCGCATAATGACACCTCTTTATGTTATTACCTGACCAATGCCGTTTTTGCTTGATTTCCTGCTGCTTAGGTTCAATAGGGCCATGTAACTTCAATAAGCTGTCCTGTTTAGCCTGCTGCGATATTTTTTCAACAACCGATCCAACTTGTCGTTTGACTGCTTCAATACCCAACGCGCTTTTATTGGCAAGATCATTAAAATCATTTAATTTCTTTGAGTCCCGCTCACTTGGCGCAAAAACCGGAAATACTGCCACACCATCAACTAAACTTGCTGCTTCCAGCGCTTTTTCCTTGCCGGGGTTTTTGCCAAGGGTGGATTCCAGGTGATGATCATCGTCACCTGCGATGACGATTGGCTTGTGCGGGTATTTATGATGTAAATCCTTAGCTACTTTGGATAAGTTACCCGAATCAAAAGCGGCTATGACAGGATAACCCAGCGCCTGAGATAGCGTGTCTGCGGTGGCATAGCCTTCAGCAATCACAATAGCGGGTAGCGTATTAATAGTTGCATCTACACTCTGACCGTTATTTCCCACAACATGAAAGTTATTCTCCTTTCTGCTACCCGCTGCAAAAAGCTTTGCGCCACTAGCCTGTATCGTTTGCACACTCCAGATCTGTCCATGAACATCTTGTGCGGCCAGCAACAAATCACCGGCTGTCAGTACAATGCAGTCTGGATTCTCTTCTCGTAGTGCTTTGACTTCCTGCCAGTTCTGACCAATTTTTATGATTGAGTCATTGGGTAAATCATCCGTATTCTGCGGCACAATTCTCAGATCACCTGGCCGGGCATGCTTGTCCATCAAGTAAGGATGCTCGGAATCGGCAGCAGGTGCGATAGTCAGCAATTGTTGAATTGCATCAGCAACCTTATTTTGCTGTGCCTGTTGTTCAGCTTTTCTGTTTTGCTGCTTGATAGCGGCCTGTGCGATCAGTTCTGCTTTCTGCTCATCCGTTAACGAATACCCCTTGGCTTTCCAACGGGTCTCAATACCGGTTCGATTGTTCTTGAAATACCCGGCAGGATGCCCATCCAGATGCGCCACATAAAACCCCGATTTCTCACCGGACTTGTCGCTTTCAACTTTAATTCTGTGTTTACTGCCATCCATCACAGGATGATTGCCATCAACCAAGCAACCTTGAGCTCGCAGCAAATCAGCAAATTCCACGTGAGGATCGATAGCTGGTTCCTGCTGACTGGAAACATTCTGCGGTAGCCAACGCTGTAATGTTTGAATATCTGCTTCTGACCCTACGTACCAGGCACGGGCGATTTTGTCCCAACGAGCTCCAGCGGCCTTTGCCAAATCCTTCTCTATATAAGGAACAATCAAATATTGACGAGCATTGCCATCGTTTTGTTCGGTCTTGGCTCCTGATATCGATACTTCAGTACTAAGTGGATCATTTCGAATACGATTTTGATGGATGTTGGCGAGCTTAGCGGCCTTTTCATGTTCATTTTTTTCGGCAGCGACATCAATGAGTGCAAGCAAATTGGTTAAATCTTCCGCTTCTTGCGCAGACTCACAGTCTTTTACCCATTGAAAAGTCTGGTCATCACGCTGCATAGTCACGCCCCAGAATTGCGGTTCTGTATTCAATGAGTCAGCGGATACTATCGACTCAACGCCATTTTCATCGGTTTGAATGACGTTGCCCTGCACTTGGGTGCGCCCATTCCAGTCAGCCGGAATGCTAAAACCCAATTTGTCTGAAGATACTTCTTCAAACTCCAGATTATCAATGGCACCATTCCTCAAAAACTTGAGCGCATCGGCAACTAAAACGATGGCATCCTGATCTTTTTTTGGCATATCCTGTGTCAAATCATTAAACCGTTTGATATTGTGGGATGCGATGGTGGCCAGATCCGGTGAGAGATTCAGTAAATAAGCTGTGGTGTTTTGCTTGATTTGATCCATTCTGATTGCCTCCTCTACATCAACTTTCTGTGCAATTTCCTGTTGTTGTGACAATGCCAGTACATATTCTTGGATTTTTTCCGCATCAGCGGCAGCACGAAATATTTCTGTCGGATCTTCCTGCAGCGCTTTGATCCATGAACTCACATAAGCCACATGCTGCCCCGGATCATGACCGATACCCAGCTCACCGCTGAGCAACATGCTGGCAATCTCGGCACGTAGTTCTTCTTTGGCATAACCGTGGCTGCCGAATGGATGCGCGAGATCACGATTTAAGCGCAATTCATGACCGGTCCAGTGGCCCAGTTCATGCAGGGCGGTTGCGTAATAGCGATCGGGAGTCGGAAATTGATGCTTGTGTGGCAAGTGGATACTGTCGGTTGCTGGCCGGTAAAATGCGCGATCAGCTTCGCCATGACGGATCACGGCATTGGATGCTTGTAATATGTGCTCAGCACGCTCCAGTGAATCCCAGTCAGGGGCTTTAATGTCAAGTTCGGGCAGATTATCCATCTGCTGCGCATTAAATACGGCGGCATAAAACACTCTGGGGCGCTCAAGTCTGACCTGTTCTTTAATGGGATTGCCTTCACTATTTAAAACAGGACTCCCGTTATCATCTTTTTTGATGTGCTCCTCAGCAAATTTCCAATATTGCACGAGCGTGCTTTTTTCGCCTTTACGCACCTGTGCCCCCAGACTTACCGCTTGCTTGTACGTTAACCAACGCGGATCCGTATACGCACGACTCATTAGGTTCAGGCTATTAATGCCCCGATAACGTTTGTCGGTTGTTGGATTGACCGGTAATACGGCCAGCAGATCACCGGGTTTCCAGGGCTTTTGCCAGGGTGCAACACCTTTTTTGAGTTGCTCAATCAGATTCTCGGCGACTTGTTCATGAAAAGCCTTATTAGCCTCTTTCATCGTCAACCTCCGCTGTCTGATCAATGGCGCTATCCAGCGCATCTTCCTCACTCAAAGCATCTTCTTTGAATGCGCCCAGCCTTTCAGCCTCCAAGGGATCAAATTCAGCCTGGAAGCCCGGTATTTCTGCATCGAGTAGTTTTTCCTGTATTACCTGATCCTGATATTCAGGACTGTTTGTTTCAGCATCAATCGGCGGTCTATTCATAACATTGCCTCCTTTAAATTTTAATTAATGACTCCAGGTAAAAATCGGACGGACAACCTGTTGAATCTGATCACGCGCAATCAGTCCGAAATAGCGCGCATCAAAGGATTGTGGATTCAAATCGGATAGCAGTAGGTATTCAAAATCATCTAACACCCTTTGATCCAGGTGGTATTGCGGCAATGCATGCCCTTCAGCATCGATTTTCAATTGGGCGCTGTTGGGTAAGTATTTGCCATTTACAAATATGCCCGCCTGATCGATGGAAACCGTATCCCCGGATTGTGCAAACACACGTTTGAGCAACAAACCATAGCCACCAGGGCAATTACCTTGATTGATGTAGGATCTATCCTTAGCCATATCAAAAATCGCATCCTGTGGTGGGCAGAAAGCGACATAAGCGCCGCTGACAATCGGTTCATCAACGACTTTGTAAAAACCCACTGGCAAGCTGGGTGTGGTATTGATATAAGTTCCGCTGATTCGTGCACCAATACTTAGTACAAATACGCTAATGCTTAGGGTCAGAATCAAAACAGCCAGGATTTTGATGGTTTTTTTCATGAAATTGACTCAGTAGAGCTCGAGGTATCTCACAGTCCAGTTAATTTGTCGCTGAAGCTCGGGGGATTCACTTGCGCTCGTGCCGTAAAGGTTTCATCCTGAAAGTACAAAGGCTGCGTGCCATAGATCGCGGGGAAACCAGCCACATAAATAATCATGTCACCTGGCTTGGTGATTTTTCCTTCAGCATCTTTCATGGGACCGGGCAGTCGCATACATTCATCCGGTGTTAATAATGCGCGTTGCGTTTCCTGTAAGGTACGGGTGACATGTCCATGCATCATCGATGACCGACGGCCGCTGGTGGTGATCTGCTCTTTGATGACTGTGGTTTGCCCGGTCAGTTTGGATAAGTGTTCCGCCGTTTCAATCCGGTTGGGTGCAAAAGCGGTCTGGATGTGACAGTTGGAAGTAATCGCCTCATCATGCCCATATCCGGTCTCACGGCTTTTGAGTTGATTTAAGTCTTGGCAGATCAGATAGGCTTTCATGCCATAGCCTGCGATAAACGCGAGGGATTCCTGAAAGATTTCAAGTTTTCCTAAACTTGGGAATTCATCCAGCATCAATAGCAGTTTGTGTTTGTAATGCGCGGCTGGTTGACCGTCTTTAAATGTGATTCTATCGGCCAGCTTTCTGATGATCATATTGATCAGAATGCGGATTAAAGGACGCAACCGCGATTTGTCATTGGGGTGCGAAACAATATACAAACTGACGGGATGCTCATGGTGCATGAGGTCTCGGATCTTAAAATCGGAATCACTGATATTGTTTGCGACGATCGGATCGCGATACAGGGACAAATATGATTTGGCGGTTGATAGCACGGAACCCGCTTCTTCTTCCGGGCGATCTAACATATCGCGCGCACTCGCTGCAATAACCGGATGGCTCTTGCCATCCAGATAATCTTGCATGGCCATTTCCATCCACAGCTCCCTGATATCGCGATCAGGATCGGATAGCATTGAGTCAACTGTTGATAAGGTGGCGGGAGTTCCTTCTCGCTCAAACTTGTACAAAATATGCAAAATGACACCTACCAGCAATGCCTGGCTGGTTTTCTGCCAATGCGTTTGTAATCCCTTACCATCCGGGTCAACGATTAAAGTGGTCAGGTTTTGAACGTCGGCCACTTCCATGCCGCTGCCAATCTGGATTTCATCCAGCGGATTCCAATGCGCGCTACTGGTTGATGCCGGATCAAAGCGCAGCACTTTATTTTTGGCATGATGCTTTCTCCAACCGGAAGTGAGTGCCCATAACTCACCTTTGAGATCAGTAATGACCGCGCTCTGAGTCCAAGAAAGCAAAGTGGGTATAACTAGACTCACTCCCTTACCAGAGCGAGTCGGGGCATAACACAACACATGTTCCGGGCCGCTGTGTTTCAGATAGTGGGTTTTGCCGGAATTATCCTGCCAGCCGCCGACATAAACCGCATCACTTTTGTAATTCTTGCCCGTTGCCAGTAATCCCGCAGCCTCAATATCCTTTTTATCTGCCCATCTGGCCGAGCCATGCAATCCCTGATTGGTTCTGGATGAATTAGCCAGCACCATTTTAATGACCAGCACCAGAATCAAACCGATGCTGGAAAATAAGATGCCAAAACCTGCCGCCAGATCGAAGATGCCCGAATACTCGCCATACCATTTATTTGCCCATAGCAGAATTGCCCAGGGTTCATAAATGTTAAAGAAGTGTGTGCCTAATTGCGGCTGATAGTTGAATTGGTAGGCAAGATACTGGGTGGCGACTTGGAATCCGCCAACAAGACAGATAATGGATAATGAGCGAACGATAATCTTGTCTTTTTTGATATTTCTGCTGTCTTTAGAACTCAGATTGATGTTATTCATCAGAGGCTCCTTCTGGTGTTGGAGGTGGTGGATCGTTTTTGACCTGCCGATTGCACTTTATTGACCCTGTGCTGTTTCATTAACTCCTGACGGTATTGTTCAAGCGGCTTATCGTCAAAAGTCACGCGCATTTGGTTTTGTGCTGCGACCTGTGCTATCTCATGACGAAACGATTCTGTTCCATTGATTGCCAAGTGACTGCCGTACTTCTTCATGGCGACTTGCAAAATATCTCTCAAGGCTTCCTGCGATGTATCCGGCAGCACGATTAATCGCTTGCCGTCATCGCGAATTGTGGTTGATCCTGCTTTATAAGTGACTGTGCCGATTTTGGTAATCGATTCAACAGAATTGTCTTTAATGAGGCCATCCTTGAAGTAGCCATTAGGTTTATCATTGCTTGGCTTAGCCGATACCTGGTTGCCCTTAAATTGACCCACTCTTCTGGATCGCAAAACAGCCAATGCTTCAGCATTGCCATTTTTTGCTTCTTTTGCTAACCAATCCAGCCACCCCATTCTGGAATGACGGGTTTTAGAATGTTGATAGGCTTTCTGGTAATCTCCTCTAATGACTTCGATAGTCGTTTTGAATTGCTGATGAGCGGTTGCATATAGCGCTTTTTTAGCCAATCTCCCGGCTTTGATGCTTTTAATGATGTTACGCTTGAGTTTCGCTTCCCGTTTGGCGCGCTCAATGAGTTGATCCCTTGTGTGTCGCAACATGGCCCATTGAGTAGTTCGCTGTCTGGCGGAATCATTCTGCTCTTGTTGGTATCTTGCATAAAGTTCTGAAGTATCGATTCGATTCTGCAATGGTCTTGGCTGGTATTGTTTAGTGTTCTGTTGTGACGATTGTGTAGAATGTTCATTCTGTACAAAAGCACCCAGTCTTTGAGTTAAATTCCCCTTGGATAAAGAGCGATCAATAGAGCTGGCTTTGACAGCTACGCCATTGTTGGCGACCAACACAAAACCGCTGCCACGTTCCTTGATTTCAAGGCCATGCTTAGCTAAAACCTGATGCAAGTCCTGCCAGTTGTCCGCATCTTTGATTTCAGTGAGTGCCTCACGCTTAATCCAGCCCAGCAAGCTCTCAACACCTGTTCTGGTTTCAATTTCTTGCGTTACTCTGGCTGCTTTATCACTCACAGTTTCATGATTAACTTTTGTTAAGCCATATTCTTGCTCGATCTGTTCGCAAAGCTTGGCTACTTTCTTGTAGTCATAGTAGGGATTATGGATTATTAAGTTTCTAGGATGTATCTTGTTAATTGCGATATGCATATGCAGGTTATTGGTATCATCATGGACTACGCTGATGCGTTGATGACCATTAAAACCCAGAGCCTCACAAAACCGCTCTTCAATGGCATTCAGATCAGCAAGGGATAAACGCTCTCCTTCAGGGAAGCTCAGTACCAAATGACAGGTTTTGTCTGATTTGGCGCGCGTGTTCATTTCCTGCGTGTTCTGAATTTCAAGTAAGGCAGCCGTTAGATCGTCTGTATAGCAGTTTGATACCTTGATCTGGCTGACACGTTCACTCTTGTCTTGGGGATCAGTTAAATACTGTATCAGCACAGAGAAGCTGCTTTTGCGCACTGATTTGATGGGTATGATTTTAGCGATCATCGTATTTAAGCTGCTTAAGTAAAAATGACTATTCCGAAAGTTATTTTTTAAGCTTCATAATGGCATCCAGCATCGTGTTTTGGGTAATGCGGATACTGTCCAAGGTCATATGTAATTGTGACTTGCCAATCAATTTAGTACGCTTATCATTGGTGAGCCAAAGTTTGATCAATCCACCCAGTCTGCCAAGATCACCATTAATTTTTAGCAGGCTATCTACCTGTCTGCTGTCAACAATACTGGGCACTTGATAACCCAGACCCAGATTGCGCAGGTACTCTGCCACAGTTAATCCGGCATCCGTTGCTTTACTCTTTATTTCAGCTTCCTCGATTGGCAAAACAGGCACCCTGAGCTTCTTATCTCTTCTTTCTTTTTTGATTGTCTTGGGGTTCTTTTTGTCAATCATTTCAGTTTTCCTCGAAGAGCAAGATCAACGTTGAGCACAAAGTGCAAATAAGTTGGAGTGGAGATGGCCATCTCCACATATCTTGCCCGGTTCTGTGAGTTTCAAGAAATATACTAACACTATAATCGATGTTTGCAAATAGTTTATTTTCGTTATATCATAATTTCAAACAGTATAAAAATACATGAAAGAAGCTTTATTCAACTAAATAACAGTCGCTTAGAAACAAAAAGAAAGGATAAGCAATTAATTGATACTGAAAGCAACAAAAAGAAACAGAAAGGAAAGCAAAAAAACAAAAAACTGTTTGTACGCCAAGATAAATATTTTTGTGGAAATTGTGTGATGACTAAATCCTTATCAGATCGAATCGCACTTTATGCGGATAGAAACAAAAGTACCGGTAAGCAATTTTTACCGGCGTTCATCGCGTTGAAACCTGATATCGAGCAGGCATTAAAGGATGGCTGGACGATTCGCCAGATCTGGAACATTTTGCACCAGGAAGAAAAAATCAAATGTTCTTATCAATGGTTCAGAACACTGGTCAATCGACATATTGGTGAGGACAAAAAGCAGCATTCGCGCATTGATCAAGGAAAGTCAGCTGGGAGTAATCATGAAGGATTTCGTTTTAATTCTGCAACTGAAAAAGAGGAGTTGGTCTGATGGCTAAAATACATATGATTTTGCAAGGGAAGGGCGGAGTAGGCAAATCGTTCATATCATCCACGCTAGCACAACATAAGTTTGCCAAAGGCGGCAATCCATTATGCATTGATACAGATCCGGTTAATGCTACTTTTTATGGATTTAAGAAGCTCAATGTTAAGCAGATTAATGTAATGAACAATGATGAGATTGATTCGAGAAAGTTTGATGATCTGATTGAACTCATTGCCAAAGCAGACAATGACGTCATTATTGACAATGGTGCCAGCACCTTTGTGCCGATGTCACATTATCTCATCAGCAACCAGATACCCGCCTTGCTTTTAGATATGGGGCATGAACTGGTTGTACATACTGTCATCACCGGCAGCCAGGCTCTACTGGATACATTGAATGGTTTTGTGCATCTGATTAAACAGTTTCCCAAAGAAACACTGTTTGTCGTCTGGTTGAATCCTTATTGGGGAGAAATCACCATGAATGGCAAACAGTTCGAAGAAATGAAGGCGTATGTGGATAACAAAGCCCGAGTATCCGCCATTATCCGAATTCCGCACTACAAGCCTGAGACTTTCGGCAAGGATTTAAGTGAAATCCTGCAATCAAAATTTACTTTCGATGAAGCGCTTAAAAATAGCGCATTACCGGTGATGGTGCGTCAAAGATTAATGATTATTCGCAAGCAACTCTTCACTAACATTGAAAATGTGTCTGCGGTTTTAACATGAGTAATGACAAATTAGATGCGCTCATTGAAAGAATAGCTTCAGAACACGGCATTGTTCTGTCGCAGGATGATCCGGTATTGATGATGCATACCTTGAATGAAGTATTGCTGGAACAAAATGAAAAAGCCCATGCTGAGCTGCTAAGCAATTACCAGGCGATATTGGAAGAGAACTTTAATCGGTGGTGTGAATATTCGACCAAGAAATCCAATGTGCTGATTAATTCATCCATCAGTAACACGCAATTAACACGAGACCAGTTCCTGGAAAGCTGTATTCAGTTGATCGATGAAAGGATTAAAAGCGGGGTGAATCAGGAGATTTATGATCTGACCAGAATTTCCAGGCAAGCGGCTATCATCAATTTACTGGCATCCACCTTACTCTTGGTTTCGGTTGTAACCATATTTTTTATTTTGTTATAGCAAGATTTTCTAAAAATAAGTTGGATAGTCCATGAGAACGTTAAATTTAAGTGAAGCTGCCCAATTCTTGAAGTTGCACCCTGAAGAAGTGCGCCGTCGCGCTAAAGCGGGAATTATTCCGGGTGCAAAATTAGGGAAACGATGGGCATTTATTGAAGATGATCTTGCTGACCACATTCGCTCGTTATATGCTTGCACTCGGCAAGCGTTGCAAGTGGGACATGAGGAGAAACAATTATGTCACTCTGTAAACGTGGTAAGACGTGGTGGATTAGTTTCACCACACCAAGCGGCGAGCGAGTTAGATGCTCTGCTGCAACTGAAGATAAAACCCAGGCGCAAGAATTCCACGATAAGCTGAAAGCGGAATCCTGGCGTGTTGCAAGACTGGGGAATAAGCCAAAGCGGACTTGGGATGAGGCGGCATGCAAATTTTTGTTAGAAACACAGCACAAAGCGACGCATGAACGCGACAAGGAGAAATTACGATGGCTACAGCAGTTTTTACGTAAAAAGCTATTGAATGAGATTGATCGGATGCTGATAGATCATATTGCACATACCAAGGCCAAAGAAACTAGCCCATCAACTGCTAATCGGCATTTAGCGCTGATACGGGCAATTTTGCGCAAGGCATGCTATGACTGGGAGTGGACTGACAAGGTTCCGAAAATTAGATTATTTCCGGAACCTAAACATCGAGTACGTTGGTTAACTCCTGAGCAGGTGAAAATGCTTCTTAAGGAATTACCCGCTCATCAACAGGATATGGTGATTTTTGCTTTATCAACTGGATTAAGACAATCAAACGTAATCAACTTGGAATGGAGCCAGGTTGATCTGGAACGCAAGGCTGCATGGGTTCATCCTGATCAGGCAAAAGCCAGAAAGGCAATCCATGTTCCGTTAAATTCAATAGCTTTGGCTGTTTTATTTCGGCAAAGTGGCAAGCATCCAAGCAGAGTATTTACTTATAAAGGTCGCTCAATTTCTTGGGCAAATACCAGTGCATGGAGAAATGCTTTGAAACGGGCCGGAATAGATAATTTCAGATGGCATGACCTGCGCCATACATGGGCAAGTTGGTTAGCCCAACAAGGTGCGCCCATGAATGTGTTACAGGAGCTTGGAGGCTGGGAATCGGAAGAGATGGTCAGGCGGTATGCTCACCTCTCAAAACCCCAACTTTTACAGCATGCCGAATTGGTTTCAAATGTCTTTATTGGCACAAATTTGGCACACCCTAAGAAAAAAGAGGTTAGAGAAACACTCTAACCTCTTGATTTGTTGGTGGGTCTGGCTGGACTCGAACCAGCGACCAAGGGATTATGAGTCCCCTGCTCTAACCAACTGAGCTACAGACCCCTAAATTATTATTTTAATTATTACCGGTATCCAGGAAACTGCGTAAACGCTCAGAACGCGCCGGATGGCGTAACTTGCGTAATGCCTTGGCTTCGATCTGACGAATGCGTTCACGGGTAACATCGAACTGTTTTCCGACTTCTTCCAAAGTATGATCGGTATTCATCTCAATGCCAAAACGCATACGTAGCACTTTGGCTTCGCGCGGCGTCAAAGAGTCAAGTATATCCTTTGTTACGCCACGTAAGCTAGCATAAACTGCTGCATCGGCTGGAGCCATCGTTGCCGCATCTTCGATAAAGTCGCCGAGATGCGAATCTTCATCATCCCCAATCGGGGTTTCCATAGAAATTGGCTCTTTGGAGATTTTAAGAATTTTACGAATCTTTTCTTCTGGCATTTCCATTTTCTGCGCTAGAACTGCCGGCTCCGGTTCTTGCCCAGTTTCTTGCAGGATCTGGCGCGAGATGCGATTCATTTTATTGATTGTTTCAATCATATGAACCGGTATCCGGATAGTGCGTGCCTGATCGGCAATAGACCGGGTAATCGCCTGACGAATCCACCAGGTTGCGTAAGTTGAAAATTTATAACCGCGCCGATATTCAAATTTATCGACCGCTTTCATTAAGCCAATATTGCCTTCCTGAATCAGATCAAGGAATTGCAATCCACGATTGGTGTATTTCTTGGCAATAGAAATCACTAAACGTAAATTTGCTTCGGTCATCTCACGCTTGGCCCGGCGCGCCTTCGCTTCACCCGTCGACATCTTACGATTGATTTCCTTCAGATCCTTGATTGGAATACCAATCTTATCTTTGAGCGTCAGTAAATTTTGTTGCTCTTCCAGAACTGAAGGCCTATAGTGCTCGAGTGCTTGACTATATGGCTTTCCAGCTTCGATTTCTTGCTTTATCCACTCAAGGTTTGTTTCATTCCCAGGAAAAGTCTTAATGAAATGGTTCCTTGGCATTTTTGCTTTGGATACACATAGATCCATTATTTTACGTTCATAATTACGTACATCGCCGACTAATTCACGCTGCGTATCACAAAGCTTCTCCACCATTTTTGCTGAGAAGCGGATAGCCATCAGTTCAGATGATATTTTATCCTGCAACTCAATATATTCCTGATGATACGGTCCATCCTTTTCAAGGAGGTTTTGCATCTCGGTATAAATTTCACGAATAACTGAGAAACGTTCCAGTGCATCAGCTTTCAATTTCAATAAATCTGCACTGGCAATAGCAGCGCTGTCTCCATCTTCATCTTCGTCTTCATCGCCAAGATCGTTGGCAGCTAATTCTTGCTCTAGTGACTCTTCAGAAAACTCTTCATTAATAATATCCTGAGCATTCGCATCCAGTAGCCCATCAACAACTTCATCAATGCGTAAAATATCTTTTTCAACTTCAGTAGCCAGATCGACAATTCTTGCAATAATCGGCGGGCAAGCAGATATTGCCTGAATCATGTGGCGCAAACCACCTTCAATACGTTTCGCAATTTCAATTTCGCTTTCACGCGTTAGCAAACCCACAGAGCCCATTTCCCGCATATACATGCGCACAGGATCGGTGGTGCGTCCAAACTCAGAATCCACGGTAGAAAGTGCCGCTTCTGCTTCTTCTGCAACATCTTCATCTGCGACCGTCGTTGCTGCATCCGACATCAGCAATGTTTCGGCATCCGGTGCTTCATCATGCACCGATATACCCATATCATTGATCATGCTGATAATGCCTTCTATCTGCTCCGCATCCAGCATATCATCAGGCAGATGATCATTGATTTCAGCATAGGTCAGGTATCCGCGTTCTTTGCCCAATCCAATAAGCATTTTCAGGCGCATGCGACGCGCTTCGATATCTTGCGGTAGCGAATTACCACTATCTATAACAGAAATTGCTCCCGCATCAATTACTTGGTCAATTCCAGCCGTTGCTTTGTTTTTCTTAGGCACTCTACCTCTGGTTTTCTTGCCCTCAGTGGATTCAATGTCATCTTCTCCAATGATTGATTGAGAAACCTCAGTAGCAGCGTAAGCCGCTCTAGCGGATATTTTTACATCAACGACATCTATGCTTGCTGTCTCTTCTTTTGCTTTTTTAGCAGTTATTTTTAACTTTTTTTCAGTTTTAGCTACCAATTTATTAGGCTCTTTTTTCTCTACCGTTTCGGTATTGATATTATTATCTTTTTTAGTTGTTGATTTCTTGGTAACTTCATTACCTTTTGATTCGACCGCTTTTGTCTTTGGCATATTGGATTCCCAATAATATTGGATAAATTAAAAGCTGAAAGCGTTAGATTATATCAAAATTCTATATCACTGACACCTGTAGCTGATTTCATTTCATAGCCAATCGTTGGAGCTCTCGCTTCTCTTCGTCGGTTAACTTATCCAAAGATTTGCTATGTAATTCTGTCATACGTTTATTACGTTGCGCTTGCTGTAATTTCTCTAATACTTCTAAAAACTCTTCCTCCAAATCAATCGCACTACCCCATTCCAAGGTTTCACTTTCGATATCTTCCAGTAATGCTCTATATGGGCTATTTTGTAAATAAGTCAGTATTGAATGCGCAGATTTACTTGCTATCAGCTGAGGGTGCGTATCAAGAAAATCAACAAGAGCTTTTAATGCAGCAACTTCTTCACTGTTTTCACTACATTGGACAAGCAAATATTTATCTAGTTTGGCGATATAATTCGGGCTATACAATAGCATCCTCGTTAATCGGCGATAAGGCGTAATTGGTTGTTTCCTCACCGAATTCTTGATCTTATGCGCCCTGGGTACACGTTTTATTTGCAACAATTCTTCTAGTTCGCTTTGACTAATCCCGCTCAATTCCCCCAAGCGTCTTACCAGCATCACAGATAATGCTGGTGCCGCCACTTGCTGCAATAGCGGCTTCGCATCACTGACTAACTTGGCGCGACCTTCACTGGTCTGGAGATTTGTCCCTACACATAATTCCTTGAATAGAAACTCTGACAAGGGCATAGCTTGTTTAAGTTGCTGTTCAAAGGATTCTTTTCCATACTGGTTCACGTAACTATCTGGATCGGTTCCCTCGGGTAAAAAAAGAAAACTCAGATACTTTCCATCTGAAAGCAATGCCAAACTATTCTCAAGCGCACGCCACGCTGCTTTTCTGCCCGCTTTGTCTCCGTCGAAACAAAAAATAATATTCTCGGTCTGACGTAAAAGTTTTTGTATATGAAAGCTGGTGGTAGCCGTACCCAATGCTGCCACCACATAATCAATCCCGTGCTGCGAGAGAGCGATAACATCCATATAGCCCTCTACAACAATCACACAGTTGGCTTCACGTATCGCGCGACGCGCCGAGAAGAAATTATATAACTCCCGTCCCTTCTCAAATAAAATTGTTTCCGGAGAATTCAGATATTTCGGCTCTTCCTGCTCTAATACCCGGCCACCAAAGCCAATTATTTGGCCTTTCTGGTTCAGGATCGGAAACATAATACGATCCCTGAATCGATCATATTGCCTGGCTTCGTCGCTGATTATTACCAATCCGGCTTGCAGCAATATTTTCCGGGTTCTCTCAGATGTATAATCAGTAAAAATGGCTGCGAGATTTTGCCAGCCAGCCGGCGCATAACCAATTGCAAATCGTGCCGCTATCTTCCCGGACAAACCGCGTTTCTTGAGATAGGCAATGGCCTTTTCTGAAATCTTGAGCTGCTCTCGATAGAAGCGGGTAGCAGCTTGCAGCACACTTAACAGATCCTGTGGTGATATTTCCGGATCATTACTGCCCAGGCCATTTACTGGATATTGCGATAAATCATCTGGAACAGTCTGTTTGAAAAAAGTATCCGTCTGTTGCTCAGGTACCTGCATCCCAACATAAGCTGCCAGATCATGCACAGCTTCAACAAAGCTCAATCCGCTATATTCAATTAAAAAACTAATTGCGTTCCCGTGCGCGCCGCAACCAAAGCAATGATAAAACTGTTTAGTCTGGCTGACAGTAAATGAAGGCGTTTTTTCACTATGAAACGGGCAGCAAGCAACAAAGTTAGCACCTGCTTTTTTGAGTGGAACGTGACGATCAATCGCATCAACAATATCTACACGATTGAGCAGGTCATAAATAAAAGGCTGAGGAATCATTTACCGAAAGCAATCAATAACACCCAGCTTCAAGTATAAATAAATTACATCAACTATGGTTTCGTTTAAAAAAACAATGCCAAAGTAGCTGGGTAATTTCAGGCTGATATTTTTCCTTTAATCAGCGTTGATACTCTAGCCATATCCGCACGCCCAGCAAGTTTCGGTTTTAATATGGCCATAACTTTACCCATATCCTGCATACCTTTTGCTCCTGTTTCTGAAATTGCATCAGCAATCAACGCATCAATTTCAGAATCATTAAGCGCTTGCGGCATATATACATTTAATACAATGACTTCATCTTTCTCAATATTGGCCAGATCCAACCGCTGTGCAGCTTCATACTGCGTGATAGATTCCTTCCGTTGCTTGAGCATTTTTTCAATAACCGCGATCACTGCAGCATCATCAAGCACGATGCGTTCATCGACTTCACGCTGCTTGATAGCAGCTTGCAACAAGCGTATGGTATCCCGCTGCTTGGTGTCACCCGAGCGCATAGCCGCTTTCATGTCTTCAGTAATTCTCTGTTTCAGACTCATAGTCCACCGGCACAACGGATTGTTAGTTGATTAGCTTTGATGATTATTCCGAAAATGCTCGGAAATAGCATCACGCTACACTCAAATTTATCTTATTTTTATTTACTACGACTTAATAAAGCTTAGGAGGTAACAATTGACTACGCAAACGCTTGTAGTTACGTTTTACAGCTGCTGCCAGTTTCCGCTTACGTTCTGCAGTTGGTTTTTCATAAAACTCGCGTGCGCGTAATTCTGTCAGTATCCCTGTTTTCTCAATGGAACGTTTAAAACGTCGCATTGCAACTTCAAATGGCTCGTTTTCCTTAAGCTTGATCGTCGTCATAAATAGGCAAAACCCTTCGGTTAGTTATATAAAATAATACAATTGATGAATTCTATTTTGTTTCACCCTAGCACAGGACGCAACAAAAGCTTTAAATTATAACACCAAGAAGTTTGCTATAAAAGATAAAATTGCATCAGGAAACTAACAAGCAGAATCACCGAGGAAAATCGGACATATACCACAAGATCGGCCAAGAGAAGCACTGATTGACTTACTCCATGCCTGAAAAAATATGCATACAAAAAAGATTCGCATCTTAAATCTTTATTTGGCCGGATCAATAACTCAGAGAAGTAGATTGTTGAGCTACGCTACAGCCCATTAAGTTATAGTGCAAATTGGCGGAGAGGATGGGATTCGAACCCATGTGCCAAGTTACCCTGACCAACTGATTTCGAGTCAGCGCCGTTGTGACCGCTTCGGTACCTCTCCGGATTCTGAAAATAATACACCCGTTTAATTCAACTTAGTTCAAACGGGGGTAGAAACTGATGTAAGCCCTGCTCTAAGCACTTGCTACCATAACATCACGCATTTTCTGTAGCGCTTTAACTTCAATCTGACGGACGCGTTCTGCGGATACGCCTAGCTCATCAGCCAGTTCATGCAAGGTGGCCGTATCTTTTTCACTTAACCAGCGAGCTTCAATGATGTGACGGCTCCGATCATCCAGGCAGGCCAACGACTGTTGTAAACCTTTCTCACGTAAGAAGCTGAACTGCTCACTCTCCAGAATTTTTGAGGGCTCTGCGCCGTCTGTCAGATAGCTGATCGGACTGAAAGTGTCATCCTCGTCGTCCGATATCGGCTCCAGCGAAATATCCGAGCCATTGAATCGCTTTTCCATCTCGACTACTTCTTCAGATTTGACACCAAGCTGTGTCGCCATCGCCTCTACTTCCTGCGGATTCAGCGTGCCCAATCCCTGCTTCATGCTGCGCAAGTTAAAGAATAATTTACGCTGCTGCTTGGTAGTGGCAATTTTAACCAAACGCCAGTTACGCATAATGAATTCATGGATCTCAGCTTTAATCCAATGCACCGCAAAAGACACTAAGCGTACGCCACGCTCAGGGTCAAAGCGTTTGACTGCCTTCATTAGACCGATATTGCCTTCCTGAATCAAATCGGCTTGTGGAAGACCATATCCTTTGTAACCACGCGCTATTGCAATCACAAAACGCAGATGGGACAAAATTAATTTTTGCGCAGCTTCAATATCGCCATGACTCCACAGGCGCTTCGCCAAACTGCTCTCTTCCTCTTGGGAAAGAATAGGAAAAGAATTAGCAGACTGAATATAACTTTCAAGACTTCCTCCCAGTGAAGGGAGTGTTAAAGCATTCGTCATTATAATAATCTCCTGATTATGGTTTGTGCTTAACTTTATCTTTAAAATTAATTCTAGCACTCTGCTGATAAGAGTGCCAAGTTTTTAAAAAGTTTCGTTACCAAGCCCCTACTTATCTGGGTTCTATTTGCCAGAGATGGCTTGCAACGGATAGGCGCGCGCCAAGCCAACCCAACCAGGCTGAAAACAATAGCAGGCTGATGCTGTCTGATGGAGAAAGCTGTTGGAGTTGCAGATCAAAGTCATAAAGTTGTGCAAGCGTGCCGAGCTCTTCATTCAGCGCGCGTATGACTAATGTCATGATAAGCCATGCGGTAGCACCTCCGGCCAGTCCCTGAATGGCGCCAAAATATAGAAAAGGGCGCCGGATGAAGCTGTCAGTTGCACCTATTAATTTGGATATCTCGATTTCATCCCGTTTGGTAAGGATTTGCAAGCGGATAGTGTTAAACATAATAGCGATTATCGCGACACTTAATAGGGTCGTCAGCATCAATACAATAAAGCGTCCCAGTTTAAGCAATGCACTCAAGCGCTCGGCCCAGGCAGAGTCAAATTGCACATGTTCGATTTCCGGCCAGCTTTGCATTGCTACACGCAATTGCTCAAGATTTTCAGGCGCGTTTTCCAAGGTATGCACAATGAAGGCATCCGGAAGCGGATTGCGCACCAGGCTGGCACTGATATCAGCAAGTCCGTTATTTTGTTGTAATTGATGCAGTGCAGCGTCTTTCGGAATAAACTGAAAGCTTACAATCTGTGAATCTTCTTCCATCCGTTGCTTAATTCCTTCAATATCTTCTTTCTTGATATCCAGCTTAAGAAACAAACTCATTTGCGGGGAACTCGCCGTTTGTCCGGAAATGGAACTCAGATTTTCCATGAGTACATAAATACCTGCCGGTAGACTCAGCGCAATGCCCATTACGATGATACTGAGTAGACTGGTAGCGGGCGTAGAAATTAGTCGTTTGAGTGTGAGAAAAAACACAAACCCGTGTTGCGTCAGCCATGCACGTATCATACCGCCAACTTTCCTTGTTTCAGTGACAGAATACGATGTTGTGTGTCCCTCAATAAGGATGCGTCATGGGTTGCAATCAGCACCGTGACGCCCACTTGATTGAATGATATGAACATCGACATAATATCCTGAGCATATTCAATATCCAGATTTCCGGTTGGCTCATCTGCGATGAGAATACTCGGACGATGGACCACCGCACGCGCAATACATAATCGCTGTCTTTCCCCGCCTGATAACGCAATGGGCATGGCTTTTTCTTTTTTTAACAAACCAACTTTATCAAGCGCCGCACGTACACGGCCAGCCACCGTTTTGTTATCAAAGTTACTGATTTGCAGCGGCAGTAAAACATTGTCAAAAACATTTCGATCAAACAAGAGCTTGTGATCCTGAAAAATAAACCCGATCTTGCGGCGCAAATACGGGATAGCGCCCAGCTTGAGTTGCGCGATGTTTTGCCCGCTGATCGTAATCGTGCCGGAAGTCGGGCGCTCTATCGCAGCGATCAGCTTTAATAACGTGCTTTTGCCCGCACCTGAATGACCGGTTAGAAACACCATTTCACCGGATTCAACTGTAAGATCAACGTTATTCAACGCAACATAACCATCCGGATAACGTTTGGAGACATTCTTAAAGACGATCATGTTATGGCCATATACTAATAACCATCAATCAATCATCGCTTCGACGAACTCTCTGGCGTCAAATGGTCTTAAATCATCCAACCCTTCGCCAACGCCAACAAAACGTAACGCCGGAGGATCCTTTGGATATTGCCCGGCAATGGCTGCTACTACACCGCCTTTGGCGGTACCATCCAGTTTGGTCAGAACCAGGCCGGTCACATTCAGCGCTTCATCAAAGGCCTTAACCTGTGTGATTGCATTCTGTCCGGTGTTGGCATCCAGTACCAGCAACACTTCGTGCGGCGCATCTGGCATAGCTTTGGCTATCACACGTTTTACTTTTTTAATCTCTTCCATTAAATGAAGTTGCGTGGTCAAACGTCCGGCGGTGTCTGCCAGCACAATATCGATACCGCGTGCTTTGGCTGAATTGACCGCATCAAAAATGACTGCCGCCGGGTCACTTTTTTTATCTGGATCGCTATCTGGCGCAATTACAGCGATATTATTTCGCTGACCCCATACAATCAGCTGCTCGCGTGCCGCTGCGCGGAAGGTATCACCAGCGGCCAGCAATACCGATTTACCTTGCGATTGAAAATATTTGGCAAGCTTGCCGATAGAAGTTGTTTTTCCCACGCCATTGACACCTGTTATCATAATCACAAAAGGTTTTTGTATCGTGGTGTCAAATGGTTGAACAAGCGGCTCCAGCATAGCGATGAGTGATTCCTTAAGCGCTTGTTTTAATTGCATGGAATCCGTCAATGCGTCGCGTCTCACTTGTTTGCGGAGATCTTCAAGTAATTGGTGGGTTGCCTTGACTCCGATGTCGGAAGTTAACAAAATAGTTTCCAGTTCTTCGTAAAGCACCTCGTCTATCTTGCCGCCACCAAATAAACTCGATAGCTGTTTACCCAAATTCTGCCGGGTGCGCGAGAGGCCTTGTTTGAGCTTGCTTGCTAAGCTCACTGATTCGGCAGACCTGGATTCAGGCTCAGACTCGGTATCAGGCAAAACCGCTGCTTCAATAGGATCCTCAGGATTCTTTTTGGATTTAAAAAAACTAAACATTCTGGTAGGCTCTAATATGCATTGCAATTCTCAAAGCTTAATTTTATTCTGTTTACTCACATTTAGGTTAGTAAAAATGAAACCTGATCACCGTACTACTTTTTTCCGCTTCTTTTCATTTTCCGGGTTGTTGCTATTATCGAGTCTGTTAGTCTTATCGCCTGCGTTTGCCAATCCGCACGAGTATTTTCTCGATAATGGCTTGAAATTGATTGTAAAACAGGATCATCGCTCACCGGTCGTGGTGACACAAATCTGGTACAAGGCGGGCAGCATTGACGAATTAAATGGCGTGACCGGGGTTGCGCATGTGTTGGAACATATGATGTTTAAAGGCACAGAAAAAGTGCCTAATGGTGAATTTTCAAAGAAAATCGCCGCCGCGGGTGGGCGCGAGAATGCTTTCACCAGCTACGATTACACTGCTTACTACCAACAATTGCACAAACGCAGTTTGCCCATGGCGATGGAATTGGAATCGGATCGGATGCGTAACTTGATCCTGACAGAGGAAGAGTTCTCAAAAGAAATCAAAGTGGTTATGGAAGAGAGGCGACTACGCACGGATGATCAAGCACGCTCGCTGTTGTATGAAAAAATGATGGCCATGGCTTACCAGGCGCATCCATACAAAAATCCCATCATTGGCTGGATGAACGATCTGGAAAACATGCGTGTAGAAGATGCACAAGAGTGGTATGACCGCTGGTACGCGCCAAATAATGCAACACTGGTTGTGGTCGGTGATGTTGATGCGGCGGAAGTGTTCAAACTGGCACAAAAAAACTACGGTACCATTCAAAAGCATTCTTTATCCCCGATAAGTGCCCGCAAACCGCAAACCGAGCCGCCCCAGGTGGGCACCAAAAGGATAACAGTCAAAGCGCCCGCAGAATTGCCTTATCTGATTATGGGCTATCATGCCCCAGGAATTAAAAATGTAGCAACAGACTGGGAGCCTTACGCGCTGGAAATACTGGAAGGTGTACTAGATGGCAATGCTTCGGCCAGACTGAACAAGTCATTGGTACGCGAAAATCAAATTGCTAATTCCGCAAGCGCTGGCTATGGCGCAATGGCTCGCGGTCCGAGTATTTTCTTTCTCAGTGCGGTACCGCGTGCCGGTAAAACGGTGGTAGAACTGGAACAGGCATTACGCGGCGAGATTGAGAAAATTATTAAAGAAGGTGTCACGGAACAAGAACTTGCTCGAGTTAAAGCACAGGTCGTGGCTAGCCATGTGTATCAACGCGATTCGATTTATTCTCAAGCGATGCAGCTTGGAAGGCTGGAAAGTATGGGATTGTCTTTTCGTGACATTGATACCATACTGGAAAAGCTGAAAGCAGTTACTGCCGAACAAATACGTGATGTCACCAAAAAATATTTCAATGATGATAGCTTGACAGTAGCTGTGTTAGACCCGCAACCACTGGATAAAAAATTGCCCGCTAAGGCACCGGCTGGACTCAGACATTGAGTTGATCGCATTACCAATTGCTCTGACAATTACTTTGATAAATTAAATTACTGCCAGAGCAAAATTTCGCTTTGTTTAGCCTGCTAAGCAGTATTTATTTTTTAGCATCGCCATGCGCGTGGCCGTCATCTTTCTGTTGATCGTGCTTGTGCATATGATTCATCATGCCGTGCATTTCTGCTTCTTCCAGAAAGCCGTCTTTGTTGGCGTCCTTTTGATCAAACATAGCCTCATGGTGTTTCATAAACTCTTCCTTGCTGATCTTGCCATCTTTATTCAGATCCACTGAAGACATCATATGCGGACATTGATGGCCGTGGTGATCGCCGGACTTCATGTCACCGTGACCTGCCGTTTGTCCGCTTTGGTGTTGGTGGCCGCTATCTTTAGTAGCGTCAGCCGCAGAAGCTGTTGTTGCTCCGAGCGTAAATAAAAAAACGGTTCCGACAGCGACAGCAATCAAATTTCTTTTGTGGAGCATCTTGTTTCTCCTAGTAAGTAATGAGTGAAAGATAAAATTTTCTTTCCATTTTTTAGAAATGAGCATCCCGATAAAGTTCGGAAAACAGCTTCAATACTAGCGTAATACTGTAAGAAAGCGTAAATAATGATGCGATTTCAAGCAACAATAAAATGTTGACGGTAATACTTAAGCTCGTTGATGGAGTCGTAAATATCTGCCAGCGCCTCATGTTTACTTTCTTTGGTTAAGCCGGATGCTATTTCCGGCTTCCAGCGTTTGACCAGTTCTTTGAAGGTGCTGACATCCAGATTGCGATAATGAAAATACGCCTCCAACTGCGGCATGGTACGTACCATAAAGCGCCGATCCTGGCAGATTGAATTGCCACACATGGGCGACACACCGGAGGGCACATGCAATTTCAGAAATTCGATCATTTGTGCTTCAACTTCAGTTTCGTTGAATCGAGAAGCTTTCACCTTGTCAATCAAACCCGATTTGGAATGGGTAGATTTATTCCACTTGTCCATGCCGTCCAGTATTTCATACGATTGATGTACTACCAAAACCGGACCTTCAGCGACTACATTTAATTGCGAGTCGGTAACAACCAAAGCTACTTCAATGATGCGATCAGTATCTGGATTGAGTCCGGTCATTTCCATGTCGACCCAGATGAGGTTATTGTTATCTTGTGCCATAATTATTTATATTTTTTGAATGCAATGCGTTTAATTGTGTCATATTGGCACTAGTCCGTCACTTTTAAAACAAAGAAGGAAATGCCGGTTCATTTTACAGCAATCATCTGATTGATGAATGAATCCAAACTTTAGAGCTCAAATTATTTAATTATGCAAACATTTACATTGGTTTTTCTTATCGCACTATTGCTCACTACATCGACTCAAATTTGGCTAGCAGTCAGGCATGCTCGCCATGTACGCGCCCATCAGGATCAAGTGCCGGAAGAATTCGCCAGCCAGATCAGTTTAAGTGATCACCAAAAGGCTGCGGATTACACCTGTGCTAAAACACGTACAGGATATCCAAGCATACTGCTGAATGTCTTTCTGTTGCTCATTTTCACGCTGGGTGGCGGACTGAATGCTTTAAGTGATTTCTGGGCAGGCTGGTTGAATGATCCGTTAGCACATGGCATGGCGCTGATTATCAGCACTTTCTTCATCATGAGTGCCGCCGAGCTTCCATTGAGTTATTACCGTACTTTTGTCATCGAAGAGCAATATGGGTTCAATAAAATGACCCCGGCCATGTTTTTTACCGATCTGATCAAGCAAACCGCGCTGGGTTTGTTACTGGGCGCACCTTTGTTATTTTGTGTGCTGTGGCTGATGGAAAAAATGGGGGAAAGTTGGTGGTTATATGCCTGGGTAGGTTGGATTGCTTTCAATTTATTTATTCTGGCGATTTTCCCCACCTGGATTGCGCCGCTGTTCAATAAATTCACCCCGTTGGAAGATGCCACGCTCAAGACACGCATCGAGCAACTGATGAGCAAATGCGGTTTCAAAGCCAGCGGACTGTTCGTCATGGACGGCTCGCGCCGGAGTAATCACGGTAATGCGTATTTCACCGGATTTGGCAAAACCAAACGTATTGTGTTTTTCGATACCCTGCTGGCGCGCCTCAGTCCGGGTGAAATTGAAGCGGTACTGGCGCATGAATTGGGGCATTTCAAACATCAGCATGTGATCAAGCGTATTGTGATTTCGTTTGCAATGAGCCTAGCTTTTCTAGGGATACTGGGTTATTTAATGGAGCAAAGCTGGTTTTATGAAGGATTGGGTGTGTCGGTCGCTACCGTGCCGTCAACCGCCATGGCATTGCTGTTATTTTTTCTAGTGATGCCGGCATTCACCTTTTTGCTGCAGCCGATATCGAGCATTTATTCACGTAAACATGAGTTTGAAGCGGACGCCTATGCTGCACAAAATTCATCGGCGGATGATCTGATCCATGCGCTGGTTAAGCTGTATCAGGACAATGCCGCCACACTCACGCCGGATCCCTTGCATTCAGCCTTTTATGACTCACATCCACCGGCATCGATCCGTGTGGCACATCTACAAAGTCAGGGACAATCATGAACAATACCGTATGTGATTTAACTTCCAAGCAATGCAAACCATGCGAAGGCGGTGTACCGCCGCTATCTTCTGATGAAATTTCCGCCTTTTTGCAGCAAATCGAGGGATGGCAATTACAAGATAAGCAAATCAGCAAAACCTATGCATTCAAGAATTACTATCAAACGATGGCTTTTGTGAATGCGGCCGCGTGGATCTCCCATCGGGAAGATCATCATCCGGATATGATGGTTGGTTATAATCAATGCGTGGTTACCTATACAACGCATGCGATTGGCGGTTTATCCGAGAATGATTTTATTTGCGCAGCCAAAATCGACAAGTTGTTTGCAATTTGAGCATCCGCCAGAAAAACGCAAAGAATAGCGTTGAGTACTTAGCCGGACAAATAGTTGCCGCATTTGGCAGGCACTTCTCCGTTGAAACGGAGCAAGGTGAAATCGTATCGTGCGTCATGCGCGGTAAAAAAGGCGGCGTGGCTTGCGGTGATCAGGTTGAATGTCAGCTTACCACCTCCGGACAAGGTGTCATTGAAGGGATAAAGCCACGCAAATCGCTGTTATACCGCAGTGACAGCTTCAAGGAAAAAATCATTGCGGCCAATGTGACGCAAATCATCATAGTCGTGGCGGCAGTTCCCAGCTTTAGTGAGGAATTGATCAATCGTTGCCTAGTAGCCGTTGAGAGCGAAAATATCGAAGTATTGATTGTATTGAATAAAGCCGATCTCACAGAACCCACTCAAGCAGCAATGAACATACTCTCGCTATACAAGGATCTTGGCTATCCTGTACTACAGCTAAGCGCCCTCAAAGATATTTCCGCGCTCCAACCTTATTTGCAAGGTCATCTTAGCGTACTGGCCGGCCAATCCGGCATGGGCAAGTCAACTTTGCTCAATGCGCTGATCCCGCAAGCCAAGCGCGCCACCGCGGAAATCTCGGTAGCACTGGATTCCGGCTGCCACACAACCACCCATTCACAGCTTTATCATGTAGATGCTAACAGCGATATCATCGATTCCCCCGGAATTCAGGAATTTGGCTTGAATCATATTAAAGATGAGAATCTGGCATGGGGTTTTATCGAATTTGTCCCTTATATCGGACAATGCAAATTCAGCAATTGCCGCCATACCCGTGAGCCCGGCTGCGCCGTGACACTGGCTGTGCAAGAAGGAAAAATTCATCGCAAGCGATTGGATTTTTATCATCGATTGTTGCGACATGAAAGCCTCGATACAAACGAGTAAAAGAAGTACTGAATAGCTCACTACCCTGGTAATAGCCGTACGCCAAGTACAATAATGCGTTATTGACGCATTGTATCCTCTGCGGCAAGATGCGCTACATGACAATTCAGAAAAACTACTGTCATCGTTCCCAATCTTTTTAACTCAGTAATCTTATGACCATTACTCCCAATCGTCAGTGGGCATTGATTGCCGGTCCATTGCTAGCAATCGCTGTTGCTGTCGGCATGAATCAATCTGGCTGGGAAGATCAAGCCTGCTGGACAGGCGCCGTGGCCATTCTGTGTGTTGTTTGGTGGATATTTGAACCCATTCCCATCCCTGCAACCGCCATCATTCCTTTGGCGGTTTTTCCACTCACTGGCGTTTTGCCACAGGAGAAAATAGCTGCGGCCTATGGCAGTGAGTTGATTTTATTGATGCTCGGTGGATTCATTTTATCGGCAGCGATGGAGCGTTCCGGCGCGCACCGCCGGATTGCGCTCGGCATGGTCAATGTAATCGGCGGCACCAGTAGCCGCCGTATTGTGTTGGGGTTTATGGTCGCGACTGCCGCGTTGAGCATGTGGATATCGAATACCGCGACCACGTTAATGATGTTGCCGATCGCACTGGCCGTCATCACGCAGAGTCCCGATAAGAAATTGGCCATTCCACTGTTATTGGCGATTGCTTATGGCAGCAGCATCGGAGGGTTAGGCACGCCGATCGGCACACCGCCAAATCTGGTTTTCATGCAACAGTACGAAAGCTTCACCGGCAGCGCGGTGAGTTTCTCGCAATGGATGAGCTGGGGATTGCCGGTCGTGCTGCTTTTTTTGCCCCTGGCCGGATTATGGCTCACACGCAAATTGGATTATCACGGCGAATTGGTGATTCCTCCCGCTGGCAACTGGCGTCTGGAAGAACGCCGCGTGCTGATTATTTTTGGTTTGACCGCATTGGCCTGGGTAACGCGTCTCGAACCGTTCGGCGGTTGGAGCTACTGGTTAGGTCTGAAAGGCGCTAACGATGCGATCGTCGCGTTGGTCGCTGCCGTCATCTTATTTCTGGTTCCCAATGGGCGCGGTGGCAAGTTGATCGACTGGGAATCCGCAGAGCGCGTTCCCTGGGGCATTCTGATTTTGTTTGCGGCAGGCATCGCGATTGCCCAAGCTTTTGTCGAATCCGGACTATCCCGCGCGATCGCTGATCAATTGGCGGTACTCGCCAGCCTGCATCCACTTGTGATGATCACGACCATCGCGCTGATCGTCACTTTCCTGACTGAAACCACCAGCAACACCGCAACCACGATATTGCTGATGCCCATCCTAGCGTCCGCGGCACTCGGCGCAGGCATCGACCCCGCTCTACTGATGGTACCCGCCGCGATGAGTGCGAGCTGCGCCTTCATGTTGCCCGTTGCCACTGCGCCGAATGCCATTGTATTCGGCAGCGGCCATGTCACGGTCGCCAATATGGTGCGCGAAGGATTGGCGTTGAATTTTATCGGGGTTGTGGTGATTACGTTGGTTTGTTATTTTTTGGTTTAAAAATCCATTTTCAACGAAAACTTTGGCGTTATTTGCTTAATTCATGTCACATGAATACTCTATGCATAGATTCTAACAAGCCTATATTTCAAGACCAACTTTATTTGTCACTATTGAATCTGTAATGCGTAATCCTTTCTGTAACTTCGTTTACTTTTATTATAATCGCCGGATCTGGATTGCGACCAGTTACCATGCGTTTTCCTGGAAAGCATTCAACATCTTTACTGTTGATTTCTTCTGTTGAACAACTACTAAAGAACTTGACTAAGCCAGTAACGCCTTCAAATGAAAATTCTGGTTCTGATAGTGATTTGCTAAGTGATTGACGTGAAATTTCACCGGAACCCCTAAATCCTTCTATAAGGATATGAGTTGCATCATAAGCCATAGCAGTTCTCCATGTTATTCCTATTTCATCTAGAATATCTAAGTGATTTATGCAAGTTTCTTTAGTAAAATCATCCTCCTCATGGCAGATCTTTATACTATCTTCAGTCCAGAGTTCTATAGCTTCTCCCTCAAATTGCACTTCTCCTACTTTTAGGATTTTTTCTGGAAACCAACTTACTGCCATTGTTAAATTGGCTACATTCTTGCCACCCAATTCAAGCGTTTGATTTGTGTATAAAGTCGGGCTGGAGAAAATCTTGATATTCGCAAGTGAACTATCTCTTTTAATATTTTTTAATACGGCGATACTGTCACCTATTCGGTTCACATGCGAAGCCACAAAAATAACGTTTATTCCATCCTTATTTTTTGCGTTTTCTAAGACATCTGCAAGGTTTAGATCAGCCTTGCTAAAATCACAACTGATATCTTTCGCATTGGTCATTATATTTAATGTATTGCTTTTTTCTTTGACACCAATTAGTTCAATTTCACCTTTGTTATTCTTGGCGAAATTTTCAAAACTACCTACAATTACATTTTGATCAAACGCATTTGCGTCATAGCAGAGAAGTACTCTGGGTATTTCTCCCGTGGGGAGTTGATGTTTCATTTCATCAATGACCTTTTTTATCAAAATCTCGTGACTATAAGTTACAGCAAAGATATAGTTTCCTTTTGCTCGCTCTCCATCCTTCTTGTCTAATTTTTCAAAGTCCAGAGCAAAACTATTCGGTGTTACCATTACAAGCTTACCCTTCTGATATTCAATGGCTGCCTTGCTGGAGACCTCACTTGCGTTATGCCCAACAAGGGCATAAACCTCTTTTTGTTTTTTTACCAGATACTTTGCAATTTTAACCGCAATGTCCGGGTTATTACTGTCATCGATAATCATGATCTGAAGTGGCCTACCCTTTATTCCACCATCACATCCGACTTTATATAACTTTTTTTCATCAATGCATTTGCTTTCAAAATCCTTCATTATGTCATTATGCGCATGAGCGACTCCGCGCAATATTTCGAGAGCTACTGCTTTATTTCCACCCTTTGGTACACTTGTGGAAATCAATATCGGTTTTATTTCCGAATTATTCTGCATCAATGCATTAATTTGGGCATTATTTTTATAGATTAACGATTCTGGGTCATTCTTATTGTTCTTGAGGGCTTCAACAAACTTACTTTCTGCTTCACTAAATCTTTTTTCTTTGAAGTTATTGATTCCATTTAGCTTATCTGAATCTATGGAAGAAAATAATCGTTTCTCTCCCATACTTGTGAGCTTCTCAATTTCATTGTCTTCGTACCAACTAGAAACTAAAATTGCTGTGATTACTACTATAGAAGTATAAATAGAATACAAAAAATGTTTTTTAGCGTTTGATTTATTCAGGAATTCTTCAATTCTATTTGGGTCGCCAAATAAATATGTATAATTCAGAAGTGTCCGGAGATTTAATTGAATAGATTCAGTTGGTTATTATTGTTCGACATGGTTATTTGCACATCGGTATTTTTAACCAATTGATCGATAGGTATTTTTTCGAAAAGAGTTAGGCTTAAAA
>NZ_JAKFWH010000064.1 GCF_021731985.1 Nitrosomonas sp. | reverse complement strand
ACACCTCTCAGGCTAGTCGACCTTGGGGTTTAAAGTCAAGTTATTTGTCATAAAATCCCCTTACCTTCCCAATCAACTTCCCTGACCTAAACTACATTTATCCCTTTACTCACAATGATTAAAGGGAAATTCTAAAATCACATTCTAACTAAATTAAATGCTTCAGCTAAGCTGAGTAGCTGGTATAAATTCTACTAGACCATGTGCCCAGTTATGCAAAACATTGTTACAAGGTGTAGTCGCGTATTATGCTTAATAAACCCTCAGCGGTAAATGGTTTAGTCAAATAATCGTCTGACCCCGCCATTCTGCCGCGAGCTTTATCAAAAAGACCATCCTTACTGGATAACATAATCACCGGAATCGATTGATAAATAGGATTTTTCTTTATTAACTTACAAGCTTGATATCCATCCAGGCGCGGCATCGTTATGTCAACAAAAATAATATCAGGCTGGTTATCAACAATTTTAGACATTGCCTCAAATCCGTCTTCCGCCAAAATCACTTCGCATTCTGAAGGCCGAAGAAATAATTCAGCGCTCCTTCGGATCGTATTACTGTCATCAATAATCATGACCTTGATACCTTTCAATACACCGGTATTATCCATGTGCACTCCTTGTGATTTCAGGTTAGATATGAATTTCATTTTCTCCAGAACGCAGGTGTAAATATAACCAAGACTGTAAAGAACTCTAGTCTACCTAGCAACATGGCAAAACTGCATATCCATACTTGAAAATCTGTGAGTGACGCATAGGTCGTTGCGGGACCAATTTCACCAAGACCCGGCCCTAGATTATTAATACAAGCCACTGCTGCAGAAAAGCCCGTAATAACATCCAACCCACTAAACGTGAGCGCAAGGGTCATCAACACAATACTCGCAGCATAAATAAACAAAAATCCAAGTACTGCGAGAATGATGCGATTTGCCACCACACTTCTACCCACTTTTGCTGGAATAACCGCACTGGGATGCATAATCGTGATCATTTCACGATACACCTGCTGATACAAAATTCGAGCTCGTATCATTTTAATACCACCGCCGGTAGAACCTGAAGAGGTACAAAATCCGGATAAAAATAACATCCATAGCGGAACAAACATAGGCCATAAACTGTAATCTGTATTGCTATATCCGGTAGTGGTTGCAACGGAAACGATATTGAACGCAGCGTAGCGAAATGCCGTCAACGGATCCGTATAGACATCAGCGAACCACAAGTAGGATGCCAGCCCAATACAACTGAATAAGAGGATTATCACATACCAACCAAGTTCAGAATCATGACGATAGGGAATCAAACTTTTTGCCCGCCAAACCAGAAAATGCGTCGCAAAATTTATTCCTGCAATCAGCATAAATAGAATCGCAACCGATTCTATGAGTGGTGAATCCCAATAACCATAGCTCGCATCATGCGAAGAAAAACCACCTAGACCTAATGTCGTAAATGCATGCATCACTGCATCAAACCAATCCATACCCGCCCATCGGTACGCCACAACACAGACCAAGGTCAGGCTCGCATAAATCGTCCACAGCCCCTTGGCAGTCTCTGCGATACGCGGAGTGAGCTTGTTTTCTTTCATAGGCCCGGGTATCTCGGCATTGAGCAATTGCCGGCCCCCTACCCCCAGTAATGGCAAAATCGCTACCGCCAAAACAATCAAACCCATCCCTCCGAGCCAAACCAATTCACCGCGCCATAAATTGATAGACGGGGGCATTGCATCCAATCCCGACAACACGGTACCACCCGTTGCCGTTAATCCTGACGCAGCTTCAAAATATGCCTTACTGAGGTTAAGATCAGGAAGGTAAAATAACAGCGGTAACATAGCAAAGGCTGGCAACACTGACCAAACCAGAACCACCAGCAAAAATCCATCCCTTGTCTGCAATTCACGTTTATAGCGGCGTGTCGCCAACCACATCAGCAAACCACAACCCGTAGTAATCAGAATGGATTCTTCAAAAGCAAATCGCGCATCATCGTTGAACCACAATGCCAAACCCAGCGGAATCAGCATTGTAAGCCCGAATATCAAAACCATCTTGCCAAGTACATTAACAACAACAAAAAGCCGACTCATACCATTTCTTGTTTACAGAAAACCAACATCGACTTGAAACAATTTTTCCACTTCGCGGATCATCTTTCTATTGATCACGAATAAGATCACATGGTCCTCTTGTTGGATGATCGTGTCATGATGTGCAATAATGACGCATATATTGTTATCCGAGTGATATAAAGGCTTTTCATGCTCCGCGCTCAGATTTTCACCAAATGCTCCTTCAGATTTAGGTAATCCTCTTACGATAGCGCCAATTGTGGCACCTTTAGGCAACTTTATTTCTTCCACCTTTCTTCCGACTACCTGAGATGATTTGGCATCGCCATGCACCACCAATTCCAGTGCTTCTGCTGCGCCACGACGTAAGCTATGTACCGCAGCCACATCACCATGTCGCACATAGGCAAGCAATGAGCCAATCGTAACCTGTGCTGGTGAAATAGCAATATCAATGCGACTGCCTTGTACCAAATCAACATAGGCACGACGATTAATCAGCGCAATAACCTTGTGCGCCCCCATGCGTTTTGCCAACAGCGCCGACATAATATTATTTTCTTCATCATTCGTCAGTGCACAAAACATATCCATGTCGGCGATATTCTCACTTTCCAGCAATGTTTCGTCTGTTGCGTCACCATGTAATACCAATGCACTACTCAGTTCTGCTGCTAAACGTTCACTCGCTTGATAATTGTGTTCTATAATTTTGACCTGATAATCTTTTTCCAGTGTCTCGGCGAGACGTTTGCCTATTTTCCCACCCCCAGCAATCATCACATGTTTAACTGGTTTATCCATTTTCCGTAACTCTCGCATTACGGTTCGGATATCTTCAGTAGCAGCAATAAAAAACACTTCATCTTCTGCTTCGATCACTGTATCGCCTTCGGGAATAATCGGCCGGTCTTTGCGGAAAATAGCTGCCACACGTGAATCCACATTCGGAACATGCTTACGCAATTCCTGTAGTTGCTGTCCAACAAGCGATCCGCCTTGTAATGCACGTACAGCAACCAAACTCACTTTCCCAGATGCAAAATCGAGCACCTGCAAAGCTTCAGGGAACTCTATCAATTTCTCAATATACTCGGTTAGAATCTGTTCTGGAGAAATGGCAAAATCAACACAGAAATTCTCGGTAGAAAAAATATCTGGATGCGCCAAATATTCAGTCGATCGAATACGTGCAATCTTAGTGGGTGTGTTAAACAAGGAAGCAGCAAGCTTACAAGCTACTAAGTTCGTTTCGTCATGCTCGGTAACTGCCAGAATCATGTCCGCATCATGAGCGCCGGCATTCTCTAATACGGATGGGTGCGATGCATTACCAACAACTGTCCTCAAATCCAGGCGTTCCTGCAATAATGCCAATCGTTTCGAATCAATATCGACCATCGTGATGTCATTCGCTTCACTGACCAAGCTTTCCGCAACCGATGAGCCCACCTGACCAGCCCCCAGAATAATGATTTTCAATTAAATTACCTATTCCTTCCGATTCTCGCGCACCCAATCACGCCACTGGGTAAATAGTCCAGGATCCAATGCTGCAATCACTGATCGCTGCCAGGGCGAACCCGCCCAATAATCATCATGATCAAAGCCGCACATTTTTCCACCCGCTTCTTCCAGAATGAGTGAGCCTGCCGCATAATCCCAGGGTTTTTGCCCGCCATGCAGATACAAATCAAAATAACCTGCAGCGGTATAACACCATTCAAGGGCACAAGCCCCATAATTTCGTTGTGACGCAAACGGCGGATAGGCAGCAACTCTTGCCGCAAATTTTCTATCCAGTCGCTTCAAATCCACATTTGCCATTGCACTCGCTAATGTAGGCACATATTTCTTGATAGGCAATGCTGTTCCATTCAAAAAAGCACCGCCCCCTTTTGTCGCATAAAACATTTCATCAGACACTGGATTATAAATCACCCCCAGAACACCCTTGCCCTGTTCCATCAATGCCACAGAAATTGCAAAATAAGGCAATCCATTCAGAAAATTAGAGGTACCATCAATCGGATCGACGCTCCACAGTCCGGCCTTACCCTGAATCCATTGTTCTTCTTGTTCCTGTTTTGACATTTCCTCGCCCATGGTAGCGGCCGGATAAATCTTTTGTAACTCGAAGAGCAAAGCATTCTGTGCCGCAACGTCCGCTTCGGTGAAAAAACTACCGTCCGATTTGATCTGCCGATCCACTTGTAAATAACGCGGCATGATAACTTGCTGCGCAACCTCCCTGACAACTGCGATAACTTTCTCTAGCACATTTACTCCGTACGCCATTTGATCGAACATCCGATACTGGGGATTTGATTTTCCGGGCCATGACCTGTTGTGGCAACCTGCAGCATGGCTTCAAACAGATCGCGACGCACATCAGCGGGAGCCGCTTCTTTCCGGGATGCATCCAGACGTCCGCGATATTGCAGTTCCAGTTGACTATTGAATCCAAAAAAATCGGGTGTACACACCGCACCATATCGCTTAGCAATTTCCTGGGTTTCATCCCAAACGTAAGGAAATGGGTAATTTAATTTTTTGGCAATTAGTGCCATATTTTCAAACGAATCTTCCGGATAATCTGCTGGATCATTCGACATGATCGCAATCGCATTCATACCATGCGGCTTCAATTCGTTTACATCCCGAATAATGCGATCCTGTACGGCTTTCACATACGGGCAATGATTACAGATAAACATCACCAACAAGCCGCTTTCCCCTTTCGCAGAAGCCAGGTTATACCGCTTGCCATCAACGCCCGACAAATCAAAATCAATCGCTTTCCAGCCAAAATCACACACCGGTGTTTCCAGACTTGCCATATACTTTCTCCTGCTTTCGATGATATTTCAGAAAACTTCTTTTCAGCGTAACGCTCAGACAATGCTGAATACTTATCGTGCTATATTAGCATGAGTCCATTATTGACATTGTTACTTACCCGAATCCAACCATGCATGCTCGTTTCTATCACCCGGCGGAAATTGCCATTGGACAACTCACGGAGCTTTCCGCCGAGAATAAACATCATGCCGCGCGGGTATTGCGGCTAAAAAAAGGGGATGCAATCACGTTATTTAGTGGCCACGGCGGTGAATATTCTGCACACATCGAAAATCTCAGCAAATCAAGCACCACAGTTTTGATTGATACCTATCATGATAGGGACTGTGAATCGCCTCTTAATATAACACTTGCGCAAGCCATATGTGTTAATGAAAAAATGGATTGGATCATACAGAAAGCAGTGGAATTGGGTGTGACATGCATACAGCCGGTTTCGACTGTCCGCAGCATTGTGCATCTTTCCGACGAGCGCTCTTCCAAGCGCCTGCAACACTGGCAGAAAATCATTATCTCGGCGTGCGAACAATGCGGCAGGAATCATTTACCGCAGATATTGCCTTTGATTACACTGCCGGAATGGTTAAGTCAGAAGAAAACCACGCAACCGTCACACGACTTAAATTTGATGCTTTCCACAGCAGCAGCGGAAAGTTTAAGAAACATACCGCAACCACCTGCCAATGCGCGCCTAGCACTCGTGATTGGACCTGAAGGGGGATTTACGCAGGACGAAGAAGTAGCTGTTTTACATACCGGTTTCATTCCAGTACGTTTGGGAAAGCGTATATTGCGCACAGAAAGCGCCGCTTTAGCGGCTATTTCCGCATTGCAAACCCTGTGGGGTGACTTCTGAGTGAATAGTCCGCTTATTTAATAATAGAGAATCTTGACGATCAATGAACTCCACCACTACTGAATTTGTTTCCTGGTTCCGCTCTGTTGCGCCTTACGTCAATGCATTCAGGGGCAAAACCTTCGTCATTGGTTTTAGTGGCGAGATGGTCACCAATGCGCAATTTGTCAGCTTTATTCACGATATCAATTTACTTGCCAGCCTCGGTGTCAGATTGGTACTTGTTCACGGCGCACGCCCGCAAATTCAGTTACGCTTGGATGAATCGCAATTGGAAACGCAATCGGTCATGGGCATGCGTGTTACCGACTCCGCCGCGCTGCAATGTGTCAAAGAATCGGTGGGACGCGTGCATCATGAAATTGCCGCATTGCTCTCGATGGGTTTGCCCAATTCACCGATGGCCAACGCGTCCATTCACGTAAGCAGCGGGAATTTTGTCACGGCTTGTCCATACGGTGTTATTCAGGGTATCGATTTAATGCATACCGGAAAAGTGCGTAAAATTAATGCGCAAGCTATCCGTGCCCGCTTGGAACAAAACGATGTCGTGTTGATTTCACCGCTGGGCTATTCACCGACCGGTGAGATCTTTAATTTAACGATGGAAAATGTGGTTACCGAAGTCGCGATTGCGCTCAGTGCCGAGAAGTTAATTTTTCTTTTGGATACCCTGGATACCGCAGCAACTTCCACCGGCAATCCTGAAGCCCTGCCACGCGAACTCACAGTCGCAGAAAGTAAATATTTACTCGAGAACAAAGCACCGGCAACAAGTGCTTTACTCTCCGATGAAGTCCGCTCATCGCTACGTTGTGCGATCAAAGCCTGTGAAACGCATGTCACACGAACACATTTGATCAGCCGCCACTGCGATGGCGCCATTCTACAAGAGCTTTTCACGCACGATGGCATTGGCTGGATGATCTCACAGGAAACACTGCAAGCACTCCGCAAAGCCAGAATAGAAGATGTCGGTGGTATTCTGCAACTGATTGAACCGCTGGAAACTGAGGGTATTTTGGTGAGACGTAATCGTGAATTACTGGAAATTGAAATTGATCGCTTTACGGTTTTCGAACATGACGGTGTCATTTTGGGTTGCGCCGCGTTGTATCCGTTTCCTGAAGAAAATGCCTGCGAACTCGCCTGTTTGGCAATACACGCGGATTATCGTGACTTGGGGCACGGCAACCGTTTACTCAAACATATCGAAAGCCAAACCATTTCCCAGGGTATCCACAAACTGTTTGTACTCACAACGCATGCCACGCATTGGTTCATTGAACACGGCTTTACCGAAGCCACGCCTGCTGAATTGCCAAAAGCCAAACAGAATTTATACAATTACCGACGCCGCTCGAAGGTATTGATCAAACACTTGTGATTCAATTGGAATCACTTAAATTCACAGCAATGGTTTACTGATTGAGATCAACCTCTCATAATGACAGCTTTTTTCACCTAAACATCCTTTTGACTGATCTGGAGCAAGTAAATCAAATGGCAAGAATGGTTAAATGCATCAAACTGGGCCGAGAAGCCGAAGGCCTGGATTTTCAAACCTATCCCGGAGAACTGGGCAAACGTATTTTTGAAAATGTTTCCAAAGAAGCGTGGCGCCAATGGATCGAGCACCAAACCATGCTGGTCAACGAGAATCGCTTGAATCTCTCTGACATAAAGGCACGAAAATATTTGGCTGAGCAACTGGAAGCGCACTTTTTTGGTTCGGGGGCTGAGAAACCGATTGGATATGTTCCTCCTGAGAATTAATCTTAATTTTTGACAGTACCACCGCAAATTTAGCATTGAAATAACCTGCGAGCCTTTATCGCTCAGCGCTCCGTGTAATGATTGGTTATATAGATTCTATTTCCTTAAGAGTTTTTCCGCTTTTGTCCTTCCATGCGGTAAGGCCATTTGCATGTCCGCCATGAATCACCGCTGCTGCTGAACTCGGGCTAGTGAACTCTGCATCACTCGTGAACACCAAAGAATCGCCTTTTGTCTCCAATACACCTTCGTCTTTTAGACGCTGTCGCATATTCTTTACCCAAGGCCATTTTACCGATGAGGCGCGGTCGATTAGAACAGCGTGGGAATCCTTGAGTACTACAAAGCCATTTGGCGCCAATCGGCCCTCTGCTCTGACTCCCTTTATCTCGCAGAACAGTTTCTTGTGTTCGGATTCGGCTACGGCTTTTGCTGCCGCCGGCACGAGCAGCTCTACTCCTAGAACAGGTAATAGCTGGTTGATTTTCTCCAGAAATATTTCCATATCCTCTCTGTCGGATTCTGGCAATCGTGCTCCGCTACTTTGACCGTTTGTGACCATGGCTCGCCCGGATTTGCGTGCCTGGTCTATCAGCTTTCCTTCAAGATAGCGTATGTGAGCCTTTGTTAAGTTCTCGTCTTTGCTGATAAAAAAGATGATTTGGTTCCAAAAATCTTTTTCCAAGTGAACTTTGACTCGATCACGAATGTTCTCAGCTTCGCCGACATAGATTGCTGGTTTTCCAGACTCTGGATCAGTGCCAGTTAGGAAATAAACTCCCGAATTGCCTGATTCCTCACGAGAAAAAACACCTTCAAATTCACTTCTGGGGCCGGCAACAGCCTTCCCAGTCCAGTTCGACAGTTCCGCAGTACGAAGCCGCTTGGGATCTCCGTGAACCAGGAATATTTTGATTGTTGCACTAGGCATGTGCGAAGAAAGGAAACACTACGAAAACTTTCTGATCTGAATCCTATGATTGATAATGCAAGTCGCATTATCAATCATAGGCTTATTGAATACTTCTATGTTTTGACTTACTTAATAATCGCGTTTAATTCGCCTTTCGCATAGCGATTCGCCATACTTTCCAGCGAAATCGGTTTGATTTTACCAGCCTGTCCGGCACAGCCGAAGGCTTCAAAGCGCGCTTTGCAAATATCTTTAGCTGCTGCAGTGGCTTCTTTCAGGAATTTGCGCGGGTCAAAATTGCTTTTGTCTTTTTCCAGGCTGCGGCGGATTGCGCCGGTCATGGCTAAGCGGATGTCGGTGTCGATATTGACTTTGCGCACGCCATATTTAATACCTTGCTGGATTTCTTCCACCGGTACGCCGTAAGTTTCTTTCATATCACCGCCGTATTGACGGATGATATCCAGCCATTCTTGTGGCACTGAACTGGAGCCGTGCATCACCAGGTGGGTATTGGGAATACGTTGATGAATCTCTTTGATGCGTTGAATGGCCAGGATATCGCCTGTGGGTTTACGCGTAAATTTGTAAGCACCGTGAGAAGTTCCAATGGCAATTGCCAAGGCATCCACGCCGGTTTTGCGCACAAAGTCGGCAGCTTCTTCCGGATCGGTCAGCAATTGATCATGAGACAACACACCTTCTGCGCCGTGTCCATCTTCCGCTTCTCCCATGCCAGATTCCAATGAGCCCAGGCAACCCAGTTCGCCTTCCACCGAAACACCGACCGAATGTGCGGTATTGACAACATCAGCTGTGACTTTGACATTGTATTCGTAGGTAGAGGGTGTTTTGGCATCTGCTTGCAATGAGCCATCCATCATGACACTGGAAAAACCGCTACGGATTGCATTGACACAAACGGATGGAGAAGCGCCATGATCCTGGTGCATCACAATCGGTATATGCGGATAGGACTCAACGGCGGCCTCAATTAGATGACGCAAAAATGCTTCACCGGCATATTTTCTCGCACCTGCAGAACCCTGCATAATGACCGGGCTATTGCATTCATCAGCCGCCTGCATGATCGCCTGGATTTGTTCCAGATTGTTCACGTTAAAAGCAGGCAAGCCATAACCATTTTCTGCTGCGTGATCGAGTAGTTGTCTTAATGATACGAGTGCCATTTAATTCTCCTTCAAAAAATTATCTTAATGTGATCCTGATTTAATACAAACCCTGTTCTTTTAAAATCTTTGATTCTTGTACCGTTGCTATCGTTATTCCAGATTGGTATTGCATGCCCGTGAGCTTACGTGGCATCCACACCTTGTCTTAATTTCCATTCGCCGACTTTGATAATCTTCATCGTATTGGTACCGCCTGACTTACCGACCGGCTCGCCGATCGTCATCACCATGATATCACCATTTCGCACGACACCACGCTGGAGCAATTCCTCTTCAGCCAGATTCAGAATAATCTCCGGATCATTCAGCCCTTCGCCAAATTCAACCGGATACACGCCCCTGAATAACGTCACTCTTCGGCGTGTTTCTTCATTGGGACTCAGCGCGAAAATAGGCACCTTGGAACTTCTCCGCGACATGAGTAGCGCGGTCACACCGCTTTGCGTTAAAGCCGCGATTGCGCGAATCTGCAATCCACCGGCTGTAAACATCGTGGCACGGGCAATCGCTTCTTCAATCGTGCCCGGGCTTGTATTTGCCATCCGCTTGTCATGACTGACCAAATATTCCTTTTCAGCCTCCAGACAAACCCGCGCCATGGCTTCTACGGCTTCCACCGGATATTCACCTGCTGCCGATTCTGCTGATAGCATGACCGCATCGGTACCATCCAGTACCGCGTTAGCGACATCCGATACTTCGGCACGTGTTGGGATCGGATTAGTTATCATCGATTCCATCATCTGCGTTGCGGTCACAACTATCTTATTATTGCCGCGTGCGGAGCGAATCATTCTTTTTTGCAGGGCTGGAACAGCGGCATCTCCCACTTCAACCGCCAGATCGCCGCGCGCTACCATAATAGCGTCGGATGCTTCCACAATATCATCCAGCGCAAGAATGGCTTCTGAGCGTTCGATCTTCGCCATGATCATGCTTTTCCCGCCCGCCTCTTGCATCAATGCCCGTGCCTGCCGGATATCATCACCGGAACGGACAAACGAAACGGCCAAATAATCGGCGCCCAGTAGTGCAGCCGTTTTGATATCCTCGAGATCCTTGCTCGTCAGTGCAGGCGCACCCAGTCCGCCGCCTTTACGATTGATACCTTTATTGTTCGACAGTATCCCGCCTTGTTCAACGATACAGAATACTTGATGACCTTTCACGTGCGAAACGCTCAGCACGATGCGGCCATCGTCCAGCATTAGCGTAGCGCCCGCTTCCAGATCATCCGGCAGTTCTTTATAGTCTAGCCCGACTCTTTCCTGATTACCCAGCTCACAAGTAGCATCCAAAATGAACGGATCACCCACTTCAAGCCTGATTTTTCCGTGCTCAAACCGGCCAACACGGATTTTAGGACCTTGCAAATCAGCCAGAACACCGACAGTCAGACCTGCCGCTCGCGCCAGAGAACGAGTCAATTCCGCAAATTCAATATGTTGTTCACGCGTCCCGTGAGAGAAATTAATCCGAACAACATCCACGCCAGCCCGGATCATGCGATCCAGTATTTTCGGGTTACTACAGGCAGGACCGAGTGTTGCTACAATTTTTGTTCTTCGAATCATTATCTCTCTTGGTGATTAGTTAGCGCGTGTTTCTAAAATTTCTACTGCGGGTAATTTCTTACCCTCTAAGAATTCGAGGAATGCACCACCTGCCGTTGATATATAAGATATTTTGTCATAAATATCATATTTCTGAATCGCAGCAATAGTATCACCCCCGCCCGCCAGCGTAAAAGCACTCGTTTCGGCAATCGCCCGGGCAATTTTCTCAGTTCCTGCACCAAACTGATCAAATTCAAATACACCCACCGGACCGTTCCAAACGACTGTTCCCGCACGCATGATGATATCCACCAATTCTTGTGCACTTTTGGGGCCAATATCAAAAATCATGTCGTCATCGCTCACATTACCCGCATCTTTCAATACCGCAGGTTCGTTGGCATCAAATTTTTTACCCACCACCACATCAACTGCGATGGGAATCGATGCATTTCGCTTAGTCATCTTATCCATCAGCATCTTTGCCGTTGGAACCAGATCATCTTCACACAATGATTTGCCAACATTTTTACCGGTTGCTTTCAGGAATGTATTGGCAATACCGCCGCCCACAACCAACTGATCAACTTTCTCAGATAACGATTCGAGCACTGTCAGTTTGGTTGAAACTTTGGAACCGCCAACAATCGCCACCATTGGACGTGCCGGATTCAACAAAGCCTTAGTCAATGCTTCCAGTTCTTCGGTGAGCAGAATCCCCGCACAAGCCACTGGCGCATACTTGGCGATACCATGGGTTGACGCTTCAGCACGGTGTGCGGTGCCAAACGCATCCATCACAAAGACATCGCATAATTTCGCATACTTTTGTGCGGTATCTTCCGAATTTTTCTTTTCACCTTTATTGATGCGGCAATTTTCCAACACCACCAATTCTCCATCGGCCACATCAAAACCGCCATCCACCCAGTCACGGATTAAACGCACGGGCTTATTTAAACGGCCTGCAATATTATCCGCGACCGGTTTCAGTGAATTTTCCTCTGTCCACACGCCTTCTTCAGGGCGACCCAGATGCGATGTAACCATCACTTTGGCGCCTTGTTTAAGGCAATGATTAATCGTCGCCATCGACGCGGTAATGCGTGCATCCGATGTTACTTTACCATCCTTCACAGGCACATTCAGATCAGCGCGTATAAATACACGTTTACCTTTCAGATCAAGGTCAACAAGTTTAATAACAGACACGGCAAGCTCCAAAATTGTCTTTAAGAAAGTATAAAGGATAGCAAACGCTACCCTTTATGTCTTAACGAATTGAAAATTAAAGTCAGATAGCAATCAAGATTCTATTTTTTCTTAACCACGTATCTTCAAATACAAAACTACTTGGCAACGGTACGAACCATCTCCAGCACTTTGGTGGAATAACCCCATTCGTTGTCATACCAGGCGACTACTTTAACAAAGCTTTTATCTAAAGCCATTCCCGCTTCCGCATCGAAAATAGAGGTGCAGCTCTCACCACGGAAATCGGTGGATACTACTTTCTGATCGGTATAACCCAATACACCTTTCATTGAACCTTCAGAAGCATCCTTCATCGCTTTACAAATTTCATCATAGGATGCGTCGTTTTCCAGCTCCACCGTCAAGTCCACAACAGATACATCCGATGTTGGAACACGGAAAGCCATACCAGTTAGCTTTTTATTCAGCTCTGGAATCACGACACCCACTGCTTTGGCAGCTCCGGTAGACGATGGAATAATATTTTCCAGAATACCGCGACCACCGCGCCAGTCTTTATTGGATGGGCCATCCACTGTTTTCTGTGTGGCTGTTGCGGCATGAACCGTGGTCATCAATCCGCGCTTAATGCCCCATTTATCATTCAGCACTTTGGCTATCGGCGCCAAACAGTTTGTAGTGCAGGAAGCATTGGAAATAATGCTTTCACCTTTATAAGATTTGTCATTCACACCATAAACAAACATGGGTGTGTCATCTTTGGAAGGCGCTGACATAATCACTTTTTTGGCACCTGCTGCCAAATGTTTTTCACAGGTTTCCTTGGTTAGAAACAGACCGGTCGATTCAACCACAACTTCTGCACCCACTTCATTCCATTTCAGCTCAGCCGGATCTTTAATAGCCGTCAGTCGAATTCTTTTGCCATTGACGACCAATGTATTTCCATCGATCGCGATGTCGCCCTGGAAACGGCCATGTACCGAATCATGTTTTAACATGTAAGCCAGATAATCCGGCTCTAACAAATCATTAATAGCGACGATTTCGATATCTGGAAAATTCTGTACCGCAGAGCGAAATACCATACGCCCAATACGACCAAACCCATTAATACCAACCTTAATTGCCATACTAAAACTCCTTAAATAAGAAACTTGTTGCTGCCAGGTGAATACACATAGTCACCCAACTACTTTAATCATCAATTCGATTAGAGAATGCCTTTGACTGTCTTGACCACGTTCTCGACGGTAAAGCCAAAATGCTTAAATAATACATCCGCCGGTGCCGATTCACCAAAGGTATCCATACCTACCACCGCGCCTTCCAGACCGACGTATTTACGCCAAAAATCTGTCACACCGGCTTCTATGGCAACCCGTTTAACGCCTTTTGACAAGACACTGTCCTTGTAAGATGGTTCCTGACGATCGAATACATTCGTGCAAGGCATGGAAACAACGCGCACATGAATACCCTCTTCAGCCAATACTTTTTGTGCATTCATAGCCAAACCCATCTCTGAACCTGTGGCAATCAGGATAGCTTGTGCTTTCCCGTTGCCTGCTTCAGACAAGACATAGCCACCCTTATCAATCGATTTGATCGTAGCTGTATCCCGCTTCTGAAATGGCAGATTCTGACGACTAAAAATCAATATTGAAGGGCCGTCTTTACGTTCGATAGCGCGCGCCCAAGAAACAGTTGATTCAACGGTATCACAGGGCCGCCATACATCCATGTTGGGGATATAACGCAATGTGGCTGTCTGCTCCACTGGCTGATGCGTCGGGCCATCCTCACCCAAGCCTATGGAATCATGGGTAAATACGAAGATATTACGAATTTTCATCAATGCAGCCATGCGCAGCGCATTACGAGCATATTCAGAAAACATCAAAAATGTGGCGCCATAAGGAATCAAGCCGCCATGTAACGATAATCCGTTCATCATGGCACTCATGCCAAATTCACGCACGCCATAGTAAACATAATTACCACCGTTTTTCTGGCTAATTCCCTTAGAGCCTGACCATAAAGTCAAGTTAGATCCCGCCAGATCCGCAGAACCGCCGATCAATTCGGGCAGAATTGGTGCCAAGCCTTCAATCGCGTTTTGCGAGGCTTTGCGGCTAGCAATCGTCTCTGCCTTTGCGTTGACCTGATTAATAACGCCGTCAACATGACTGCGCCAGTTTGCGGGTAAATCGCCTGCCATACGACGGTTAAACTCAGCGGCTTCGGCAGGATGCTTTTCTGCGTACTCAGCAAATTTCTGGTTCCACTCCGTTTCAAGTATTTGGCCTTTCGCTTTTGCATCCCAAGCGCTATAAACCTCCTGTGGAATTTCAAAAGGTGGATGATGCCAGCCAATGTGTGGACGAGTAGCCGCAATCTCTACATCACCCAACGCGGCGCCATGTACCGAATGGGTATTGGCCATATTTGGTGAGCCCAATCCAATGACCGTTTTGCAACAAATCATTGATGGTTTATTGTTTACTTGCTTGGCAGCCTCAATCGCCGCTTCAATCGCTTCTGGATCATGCCCGTTGACATTGGGCACAACATGCCAGCCATAAGATTCAAACCGCTTTGGCGTGTCGTCGGTAAACCAGCCTTCCACATGACCATCAATGGAAATACCATTATCATCGTAAAAACAGATTAGTTTGCCTAAACCTAAGGTACCTGCCAAGGAACACGCTTCATGCGAGATGCCTTCCATCAGGCAGCCGTCACCCAGAAAAACATAGGTGTAGTGATCCACAATATTATAGCCAGGACGGTTAAATTCAGCGGCTAGCACTTTTTCTGCCAGCGCCATGCCTACCGCATTGGTAATACCCTGACCTAATGGACCTGTTGTGGTTTCTACGCCGGGGGTATAGCCATATTCCGGATGTCCGGGTGTCTTCGAATGAAACTGCCGGAAACGCTTAATTTCTTCCATTGGCAAATCGTAGCCGGTCAGATGCAATAAGGCATAGATCAACATGGATCCGTGCCCATTGGAAAGCACGAACCGGTCACGGTCGACCCACTCCGGATTGCCAGGATTATGACGCAGATGATGAATCCACAGCACCTCAGCAATTTCAGCCATACCCATCGGCATACCGGGGTGACCAGAATTGGCTTTTTGCACGGCATCCATAGCCAACGCGCGAATTGCACTGGTCAAATCTTTAAACACCGGCGCGTCAAAATCCTTAAATGTACCCATCGATACTAACTCCCCTATATTTTCAACAAATAGAAATGGCCGGTCTGCATATTCATATGCGATACATCGGCGGAAAAATTAGTATTATCTATTATTCTGCGCACAAAACCAATCCAGTAGCAGCAAAATTTTCTTACAAAATCAGTTTCCCCGCAGTTTAATTCCCAGTAATTTTATTTTGCGATAAAGATGTGTGCGCTCCAACCCAGCCCTGTCAGCCACACGCGTCATATTACCGCTCTCCTGATCAATCAGCCTTTCAAAGTAAGTTTTTTCAAATAAATCACGTGCTTCGCGCAGCGAAAGATCCAGCGGAATTTCAGGAGCAACAGATGTGGAAACCGATTCTGGAAAAACCATTGCCTGTTGAACGGCTTCAGCCGAAATCTCATCACCGGTACATGTCAATGCCAAAGAATGCACGACACCTGTTAACTGTGTAAGATTGCCAGGCCAATCATAATTCCGTAAGCAGTTAAGCGCTGCCGTGCTGAACTGCAAAATTGATGAAGCCTCACCCGATTCTACAAAACGTGACAAAATTTGACTGGCCAAATCAGGAATATCCTCCCGATGCGCTCTCAATGCTGGAATGCCGATGCTTAAACTACTCAGCACTTCGTATAATTTGGGATGATAAACGCCTTGTGCCGTTAACTCTGCCAAAGGTTGAGATGTCGCGCAAACCAACCGCACGTTATATTTATCCAGCTTGCTAAACAATAACAACAAACCCTTCTGCGCCAATTTACTGATTTCACCCACATCCTTTAGAAATAACAGACCACCACGCGCAAGTTCCAGCAAATCGAGAGGTGATTCAGCTAACGACAACAATGTCTCTGGCTCCACCCAGGGTGTATTAGGGCGATGCATAAAACGCGCACAAATCTCCGCGCCGGCCCCCGGTTCACCCATCAGCAGCAAAGGCGTTTTCAGATTTGTAACTTGTTCTAATCTTTTCCTGAGATCTGCAATCAAAGCACCCTTACCCAAACTGGCGAGAGAAAGTGTTGATTGCTGCTTACTTGGCCCCCCTCGCAAGGCCTTACTGACAGTACTCAGCAATTTTTGCAGCGGTATTGGTTTCTCCAAATAACCAAATGCACCAATACGCGTCGCTTCGACCGCTGTGTCGATAGTGCCATGCCCAGACATCATGATCACCGGCATCGTCAGCATTCCGTTACTGGCCCAATCTTTCAGCAGTGTAATGCCATCGGTATCTGGCATCCAGATATCCAATAACACCAGATCCGGACGCGTCTGGCTTCGCCAGATTCGTGCTTGTTCAGCATTCTCTGCCAACGCCACACGATAGCCTTCATCACGCAAAATTTCAGACAGCAATTCGCGTATGCCAATTTCGTCATCAACAACAAGTATTGTATTGTTTGTTATCATTTAGAATTCTCTCCACTAACGAAATCTAATCAGCTTATTCATAACTGTTAAATTTCACGATCATCTATGGATTCCAAGTTTTTTTGATTGACGAGTGCCCGAGTATGAAAGATTTTATTCATCTTTCCTGTAATCACTGATTCATTAATTTAACTTAACGCCAGTTTGTTATTTCCCGCAGAGATATTCTTTTCTACCGTCGGCAGGATAATTGAAATTTGTGCGCCACGGGGTTTAATATTTTCAATGTGAATCAAACCTTCATGCTCTTCAACAATTTTCTTGACGATGGGCAGCCCCAATCCAGTACCTTTCGACTTGGTCGTGACATAAGGCTCAAAAACCCGCGCCCTGATCTCGTCTGAAAAACCGCAGCCATTATCGCGCACACTCAGTTGCACACCCCCATGCACCATCTCGGTCCTCACCTCGATCACAGGCTCTGATGTATCTGCCAAGGCATCTTGCGCATTCTGCAACAAATTATGCAGCACCTGTCGTAACTGCGCAGCATCGCCTCTGACCACAGGCAAATCATCTGCCAATGCCGGTTTGATTTGTATGTGTTTACTATTATCGGTTGTCATACTTGCTGTTTCATACAGTGACAACACTTCTCGCACCAATCGATTAAAGTCAAGCTGACGTAATTCCAATTCAGGAACACGCGCATACTGATTGAATTCATTGACCATTCTTTTTAGCGCTTCAACCTGATTGACAATCGTCTCTGTAGAACGGCGCAGTATTTTTGCATCCTCCACATCCAGTTTATTGATCAACTTATGCTGCACCCGTTCAGCAGAGAGTTGAATCGGCGTCAACGGGTTTTTAATTTCATGCGCGAGTCGGCGCGCAACCTCACCCCAGGCAACTGCGCGCTGCACTTGTAGTAAATTAGTAATATCGTCAAAAACCACCACCCCGCCCCCCCCCGATATCTTGGGCAAACGTGTTCCCCGTAACAGTAAGACTTGATTATTACCATCCCCTGAACGCGTTAATTGACGCTGCCAAACACCTGTCTCTCCAGAGTTAAAACCTTCTCTGATCTCTACAACCAGAGTATTCAATTGCGGTTCATTATTCACACAACCTTCAATGATTGAACCATCCAGACTGATCATAGGGATTTGTAGTATTTGCTCTGCGCTGCGATTTGCCTTGGATAAAACCAATTGATCGTCAAACACCAATACACCGGATGAGAGATTTGCCAGAATACTCTCCAGATGCGCACGCGCGCTCTCCACTTCCTGCTGATTGTGTTGCGCTGTCGCTTGCGCTTCCTCCAGTTGTTGCGTCATCAAATTAAAAGATTCTGTCAACACACCCAGCTCATCGCTACTCTGGACCAAGTGACGGCGGCTGTAATCGCCTTGCGCAATAGCACGCGTACCTTCCGCCAGCATGCCGAGTGGAGCGCTCAATTTTTCACTGAGCAATGAAGCAGCCGCCAATGCTGAAAACAATGACAAAAGCAATGCCAGTGTCAATGTAACACTATACAACCGAGTTAATCCCTGGCGAGACAAAGAAAGCTCCTGATAATCCCGATACCCTGCTTGCACCCGTTCGGCATCTCTTGCCAGTTGCACAGGAACCGGCTGCAAAAACTGAAGCACCCGGATATCTTCCTTCAGACTCAATACATTGACAGGCGCAACCACGCGCAAATACAAACCCTTATCCGCGATGGATTCAATCGCACTGTAAGCTTTTTGAATTCTAATGTGTCGCAACACCATTGCGTTGGGCATTTCAGGAAATAACGCCAAGTTACTTTCACTGGAAAATGCAATTACTTTGCCATCTTGATTAAATAAAGTTGCTTCCTCAATTTGCGATTGCAGCAATAACTCATTAAGCACTTGCAACGGTTGGCTGGAAGACTCAGATAATATCAATGCAGTAGCCTGTGCTTTCTTTTGTAATTCTCCCAGTAAGTTCTCAAGCATGGTTTGCCCTAGACTCAAACCACCTTCAAGCGCGCGGTCCACTTTAACATCAAACCAGGACTCAATACTCTTCTCAAGAAACTGAACCGATACGGCATACACCAAAGCACCAGGAAGAATCGCCATCAAAGAGAAAACCAACATTAAACGTAGCGCCAACCGGGAGCCGAATACACCCGACTTGAGTCTGCGCCGGAATCGCCACAACAAAAATCCCACGATAACCATGAGAAACAATACGAAAGCAATGTTGATACCCAGCAATAGCCGGTATTTCCTTTCAAAAAACTCAGTGTTGGCGCCTGCTGTTGCCAGCAAAAAAAGCATAACCGCTCCCAATCCCGCTCCAATAATGAGTACATATTTCATTAATGGCCTTTCATCTGGAACGGTTGCTCTGGTGTTGGTAATTTCATACGCCATTCCAGCTTATCTGAACTCAAATCCCACTTACTGGAACCCAAAGCTTCAACTTGGAATGGTTTGGGCATCCGTGTCAAATCAAGCCAGATACGCAATGATGCGATATAATCAACATCCTGCTTTAAAGCAGATTTGACAATCAATGGATAATCACGCAATTGACCCAAAGCCTGCAATGCTTCCGTTAACGTGTTAAAGCTTTGTGAAAATGTTGGATGGTTCAAATGATATTGACGCGTCAACGCGTAATATCGTAACCCAACTCTTAATTTACCACGCGCAACTTCGTCGTAAAGCCAATACCAACGCGAATCAATTAAACTGAATTTGGTCACAAAGTAAAGCACGATGCCTTTCTCAAGCGCTTGCTCCAAAGTGGCATTAAGAGCAATCTCAGAATCAATGCCGATTTCATACCCTTGTTCAACTGCTGTCATACTGACAGACTTTATTTGGATGCCTTCCGCTTGCGCAACCGCGACCGGCAACAACAAAATCAATAGCAAAAAAATCAAATTGGCAAGTGATAACTGTGCACGCCACATACTTTGGCTAGCTTTTGTGCAGCAATGTATAAAAGAAACCATCATGTTGAATATCTGGTAACAGTTGCCCATCCACCATTGCTGCCCCAGAAAGCGGTAATGGACAGGCATCAGGATGATGTTTAAGAAATTTCTCTATCTGCATTGTATTTTCTTCGGCAAAGATTGAGCAGGTTACATAGAGCAACTTACCATCCCTGTTTAAAATTTTCCACAATGCATTCAGAATTGCCTGTTGAATGGCTGCAAATTTGACCAGATCACTTTCACGCCGTAACCATTTAATATCTGGGTGTCGGCATACTACACCAGATGCAGAACAAGGTACATCCGCCAAAATACGATCATACGGCTGACCATCCCACCATGCATCGGGATTCGAGGCATCCCCGCACAGCAAACGTTCAGCCGTCACATTCAACCGCGCAAGATTTTGCTGAACTTGGATAAGCCTAGCTGAATCATTGTCCAGTACCGTCAGCGAAATATCGGCCAACTCCAGCAAATGTGTGCTTTTCCCTCCGGGTGCCGCACAAGCATCCAATACGCGCATGCGATCATGCACATCCAGAAACGTCGCAGCAAACTGAGCTCCTGCGTCTTGCACGGTTATCAGGCCTTCTGCAAAACCAGGCAGGTTTTCCACCATAACCGGCTGTTTCAATTGCAGCGCGCCAGACCCTAACAACTCTGTATGCATCGCTTTCTCTGCCAACAGCTTACAGTAACTTTCCACGCTGATCTTACGTTGATTAACCCGCAAAGTCATCGGAGGACGTTTATTGTCTGCCTCCAATATGGCATGGAAGTTTTGCGGGTATTGCCAGCGCAATTTATCGATCCACCATTGCGGATGCGAATACCGCCCGACCTCATTTTCAGCAGCTTTTTTTAACAAGCTCTCGCGCTGCCGGATAAAATTGCGCAATACCGCATTCACCAGTCCCTGCATGCCTTTGCCATGCACCAAAGATCGTGAGGCTGCAACGGCCTGATCAACCACTGTATGCGGCAATGTTTTACTGTATTGCAATTGATATAAGCTGACTAACAGTAGATGGTGCAGACTCTTGTCACGTAGCGATTTCTTCAGCAACAAACCAAGAATTGCCTCCAATTGCCCATAAAATCGCAACACACCATAACTTAAATCCTGAATGGCACCTCTTTGCTGCTTTGATAACAAGGTGTCTGCGCGCCAAGCTTCCTGCAATACTCCCGTCAAACTTGCGCCAGCCAGCACCTTACCGATTGTAGAAGATGCAACAAGTTGGGTTTTAATCATGCTTTGAAGTGGAATGGTTCACGGTAGAAAAATATCACCCGGCTGCAAACTATTCCCCGCCAGAAAATCTGCACTACTCAATTTCTTGCCACCGGGTTTTTGCACTATTTCAATCTGCAACATGCCAGAACCACAAGCTACAGTAATGCCTTCACGATCAACCACAACAATTTCCCCTGGTTTACCGACTCCCCGCCCTGCAACCACTTTTGCTTGCCAAATCTTCAGGACAACATCCCGGAAATAAGTATAGGCGCCTGGATTGGGATTAAACGTGCGCACAACACGGTCAATCTGCTCAGCATTCTGTCGCCAATCAATTTCTGCTTCAGTTTTTTTTATTTTGGCAGCATAGCAAGCCAATGTCTCATCTTGCATGGTGGAAACAAGTTTTCCCTGTTGCAGCAACACCAAAGCCTCAACAACACTCTGCGCACCGAGCAGACCCAGCTTGTCGTGCAATGATTGCGTCGTATCATCCGCTGCGATCGCCATCTCATGCTTTAATAAAATGGCGCCGGTATCCAGCCCCGCATCCATTTGCATGATCGTAATACCGGTTTCATGATCACCCGCCAGAATAGCCCGTTGAATCGGCGCAGCCCCACGCCAGCGTGGCAATAACGAAGCGTGTATATTCAAACAACCCAGGCGAGGAATTTTTAATACAGCTTCGGGTAGAATTAATCCATACGCCGCCACAATCATCACATCTGCATTTAATGCCAGCAATTGCATTTGTATTTCGGCAGCTTTAAGTGTTAATGGCTGTAATAACGCAAGGTCCTGTTGTTGGGCAAGCAATTTGACCGCACTGGCAACCGTTTTCATTCCTCTACCAGCAGGACGATCCGGCTGAGTCAAAACCAGCACAATCTCATAACCTACCTTGATTAAAGCATCCAATGCAGTCGCAGCAAAAATGGGGGTTCCAGCAAAAATGATTCTCATCCTAGGCACATCAATCTTTCATTTATTTGAATTCCGGGGATTCTAAGCCATTGACAGAAGAAAACCATTAATCCGAGGTAACTTCAGGGTAAAAACGCATCATATTTTCACAAAAGCACAATGTTTACATGGTGCTGCGCTGTTTTTTCTTTAATCTTGCCAGTGTGCGTGCCTGCTTAAGCCGTGACCAGTACTCCACAAACACTTTTCCTGCCAAGTGATCCATCTCATGCTGAATACACACCGCCAATAAACCATTAGCATCCAGAACAAATGATTCGCCTTGAGCATTTAGAGCTCTTACAGTAATCGATTCGGCACGTTGTACTTTTCCGTAGATACCTGGAACTGATAAGCAACCTTCCTCATAATCAGATAGGCCATTACTAGTAATAATTTCAGGGTTAATCAAAGCAAGCAGTTGATTCTGTGTTTCAGAAGTATCAATAACAATCACACGCTTATGCACATCCACTTGTGTCGCTGCCAATCCTATGCCAGGCGCAGCATACATTGTTTCAGCCAAGTCATCTATTAACAAGCGGATTTTGTCAGTGACTTGCGCTACGGGAGCCGCCACAGTATGTAGCCGCTCATCCGGGTATTGTAATATTTTTAGAATAGCCATGAAAATTTTGTTTAGTTTAATAAACTCAATCGCACATTTAGAACGTATCATTAGATAATCATTCTTATGCTTTATAACCTATCATTGAGATCGTTCATGCGAAAGCCTATTATAGCTATGATTTTATGCCTGGGCCTGCTTTCTGTTACACCAGTTAAAGCTGAGAACATTATATTGCGGGGCGATACACCCGATCAGCATGTGGTTGTACCCGGTGATACCCTGTGGGGAATTGCTTCCCGGTTTCTTAAAGACCCCTGGCGCTGGCCAGAAATCTGGGGATTCAACCGTGAACAGGTGAAGAATCCGCACAAAATTTACCCCGGCGATATTGTGATACTGGAAAAAACACCCCATGGAAACCGGTTGCGTCTTGTAGAAGATGAAGGTGGAATAAAAACAGTCAAACTATCACCTAGAATTCGTACAGAACAATCGAGCACTGCGGCTATCCCCAGCATACCGGCTGCTGCTATCGAGCCATTTCTAAGCCAGCCGTTAGTCATTGAGAAGGATGGTCTTGCCGATGCACCGTATATACTGGGCTCCAGTGAAGGCCGGGTGGTTTTAAGTACCGACAATACAGTTTATGTCAGTGGATTACCGCAAGACAAAGGTGCAACATGGCAAATCTTCCGCCCCGGCAAAGCACTGAAAGACCCGGACAAAGAAGGCCTGATCCTTGGCTATGAGGCAACCTACCTAGGGGATGCCAAAGCGAATGTTTTTGCTGATGTCAGTACGGTAACTATCACTCGTGCCACGGAAGAAATTCTCAAAGGCGACCGCCTGGTTCCCGCCCCTGATACCCTATTCAATAACTATGCACCCCATGCGCCGGATTTTTCAATCAACGGACGAATTATTTCTGTCTATGGCGGCGTCACTGAAATTGGCAAAGGTGACATTGTCACACTGAATAAAGGCGAACTGGATAACTTGGAAATGGGGCATGTGCTCGCTATCTATCGAAAAAGCCAAGCCAAATCCCTTAAAGGAGAAATGGTACAATTACCGGATGAAAGAACCGGGTTGGTATTTGTATTTCGTGTCTTTGATAAAATATCCTATGCACTGGTTGTGCAAAGCACACATTCCATAAAAATTCTGGATGCCGTTAAAACGCCTTAAAATTAGTGCCGTACATTCATGAAACATGCGCCAGATATTGAATCATGGTTGAATCTTAATCTCATTGACGGCCTGGGCGGCGAATCCATCCGTCGGCTTCTAATTGCTTTTGGCAGTCCTACGGCAATATTTTCAACCCATATCACAGCACTCGAACGCATTGTAAAGAGCCCAATCGCCAAACGCATTAGGCAGGGTGCTGATCGCAATAAAATTTCTAGTGCACTTAAATGGCTGGAAGACCCCGCCAATGCCATCATCACTTTGGCCGATTCGGATTACCCAGCGCAACTACTTAACATTACCGACCCCCCCCCGTTACTTTATTTCAAAGGGCAGCGGGAACTCTTGCGGAAACCCGCACTGGCTGTCGTTGGAAGCCGCAATGCCACACCGCAAGGTCTATCCAATGCAGAGGCTTTTTCTGAAGCAGCCAGCAATGCCGGATTCTGCATCATCAGCGGCATGGCATTAGGTATCGACACCGCTGCTCATCAAGGCGGTTTGCGCGGCGCAGCTGCCAGCATCGCTGTTGTCGGCACTGGTTTGGATATTGTTTATCCTGCTAAGAATCATCTTTTGGCACATAAACTGGCAAAAGAAGGCGCACTAATTTCCGAATTTCCTCTCGGCACGCCCGCCATCGGGACGAATTTCCCGCGCAGGAACCGTATTATCAGCGGCATGAGTCAAGGTTGTCTGGTGGTAGAGGCTGCGTTACAAAGCGGATCACTGATCACAGCACGTCAGGCATTAGAACAAGGACGCGAAGTAATGGCGATCCCAGGCTCTATTCATTCACCACTCTCAAAAGGCTGTCATGCACTGATTAAGCAAGGTGCAAAGCTGATAGAAAATACACAGGATATTTTAGATGAATTAAATTATTTTCCATTAGTCAGCGATGAAAATCTCGACAAAGGAAAAGAATTTACTACCGAGCAACCAACTAAAAATACTTTATTACTCAAATATCTAGGCTATGATGCCGTAGATATTAATACGCTGTGCGCCCGTAGTGGCTTGACGGCTGAAGTTGTATCAGCCATGCTACTAACGCTTGAGCTTGACGGTCAGGTCAGCAGTTTGCCGGGAGGATGTTATCAGAGAATTCAATAACATCGGATAAGATCAACCAAAGATTGCAAGTCTGTATATAGACTTGCAACTTATTAAACTCAATTATGTTCGATATACTCGTTTATTTATTTGAAAATTATTTTGACTCAGGAAGTTATCCTGACTCTGCCACTCTGACTCGCAAACTCACCATGGCCGGATTTGCAGATGAAGATATTAACGAGACGCTGAACTGGCTCTCAGAGCTAGCACGTCACGATATCGGCAATTATCCGGAAAGCTTTGCAGAAAACGACTCTTTCCGCTGCTTTACAGAGTATGAAATAGAAAAAATTGACACTGAAGGCCGGGGATTTATTTTCTTTCTGGAGCAAGCTGGCATCATTAACCCGTTACAAAGGGAATTGTTGATTGATCGCGTGCTGACGCTGGATGAAAATTCATCCAGCCTTGAAAAAATCAAACTGATTGTTTTAACAGAATTGTGGATCCAGAACCAGCTCACTGACGATGTCATCCTTGAGAAATTGTTGATTGTCAGCGATTCTCATTACCGGCATTAAGACTAATCGTATCCTTTATTTTGTCATAACGGATAACCGCTGGCGTGCGTATGCCCAATATACTCAGCATATATGCTTGCAATCCCTATTCATAATAATCACTCAGTAGTAAAACAACATGTTTAATTTCACATTAATAGTCAGTGGCATTTCCCGGAAAATTCATGAGTAAATCGCTGATTATTGCTGAAAAACCTTCTGTCGCAGCAGATATCGCGCGGGTATTGGGTAGCTTTACCAAGCACACTGATTACTTCGAAAACGACCAGTATGTCGTATCTTCGGCCGTAGGCCATTTGCTCGAACTGGCTATTCCAGAAGAATATGAAGTAAAACGCGGCAAATGGAGCTTTGCTAATCTACCGGTTATTCCACCGCATTTTGATTTGAACCCAATCGAGAAAACTTCCTCACGTTTAAAATTACTCAGCAAACTCATCAAGCGTAAAGATGTGGATACGCTTATCAATGCATGTGATGCGGGACGTGAAGGTGAGCTGATTTTTTATTATATCCTGCGCCATGTCGGCACCAATAAACCGGTCAAACGCCTTTGGTTGCAATCCATGACGCCCGATGCGATCCGGGAAGGGTTTACCAAGTTATTGGACAATTCGGAAGTACAATCGCTGGCTGAAGCTGCCGTCAGCCGCTCAGAATCAGATTGGCTGGTCGGGATCAATGGCACGCGTGCCATGACTGCCTTTAATTCTCAAGAAGGGGGATTTCATAAAACCACAGTTGGGCGGGTACAGACACCTACATTAGCGATTCTTGTCGAGCGTGAAGAAAAAATCAAAAAATTCCGCCCTCAGGACTATTGGGAAATTCATGCCACGTTTGCAGCCAGTAATGGCTGCTATAACGGTAAGTGGTTTGATGAGAAATTCAGCAAAGATAAAGTCAATCTTGAATTAAAACCTGAACGACTCTGGGAGCAAAAAAAAGCCGAAGTCATCCGTGACAAATGCCAGGGGAAGCCTGGTCAAGTTAACGAAGAAAGCAAACCAAGCAAAGAAATCTGCCCATTGCTTTATGATCTGACCAGCTTACAGCGGGAAGCCAACAGCCGCTTTGGTTTTTCTGCCAAAACGACACTCGGCCTGGCTCAAGCATTATATGAAAAACATAAAGTATTGACTTACCCGCGGACAGATTCACGTGCACTACCGGAAGATTATATCGCCACCGTTAAAGATACTTTGCAAAGCCTGAGAAATACGGATTATGGAAAATTTTCCCAGCAGATTCTGGCTTCAAACTGGGTGATTCCAAACAAACGTATTTTCAACAACGCCAAGATCTCAGATCACTTTGCTATCATCCCCACTTCATTAAACCCGACCAAATTAAATGAGGCCGAAGCAAAAATTTATGATTTGGTTACCAAACGTTTTTTGGCTATTTTCTTTCCCGCCGCCGAATTTCTGATTACCACCCGCATTACCCGGGTTGAAAACGAGCCTTTTAGAACCGAAGGGAAAGTCATGGTTAATCCGGGCTGGCAGGCGGTATATGGCAAGTCAGCCAAATTGGATGATCTGGAAGATGACACAACACTCGTCGCAATTACCCCGAGTGAATCGGTTATCACTGAAGAAATTAACGTTATCGCTAATCAAACTCGCCCGCCAGCAAGATTTAATGAGGGCACATTACTTTCTGCCATGGAGGGGGCAGGGAAACTCGTTGAAGATGAAGAACTACGTGCAGCCATGAGCGCAAAGGGTCTGGGCACACCAGCAACACGTGCAGCTATCATTGAAGGTTTGGTATTTGAGAATTATCTACAGCGTGTAGGACGCGAGCTTCACCCAACTGCCAAAGCTTTCTCACTAATCACGTTATTACGCGGCCTAAAGATTCCCGAACTTATTTCACCTGAATTAACAGGTAACTGGGAATTTCAGTTACGTCAGATTGAGCAAGGTCACCTAAAACGCACTGCGTTCATGGAGAAAATTGCCGCAATGACAAGTCATATTGTGGAACAAGCCAAAACCCATCGCGGGGGAACCATTGCAGGAGATTTCTCCTTACTAAAATCCCCCTGTCCTAAATGTGGTGGTATCGTGCATGAAACCTATAAAAAATTCCAATGCCAGAAATGTGATTTTGCGCTCTGGAAAATTCTGGCCGGACGCCAATTTGAGGTTGATGAAATGGAGACCTTGATTACTCAACGCGAAGTAGGTCCTCTGCAAGGTTTTCGGAGCAAGATGGGACAATCGTTTAATGCCATCATCAAACTGACAGACACTTTTGAAATGAAATTTGATTTTGGCAACAGCGATGAAGACCATGAAGAAGTCGATTTCAGCAACCAAGTTCCCTTAGGAAAATGCCCAAAATGCAATCATGCTGTTTATGAGCATGGCCTTCAGTATGTTTGTGAGAAATCCGTCGGGGCAACCCGTACCTGCAATTTTAAAACAGGAAAAATCATCCTTACCCGCCCGATAGAGCGCGAGCAAATCACCAAATTGCTGGAAACTGGAAAAACAGACCTGCTCACAAAATTCATTTCCAAAAAAGGCAGGCCTTTTTCAGCTTACTTGGTCAGAAATGTAGATGGAAAAATAGGATTTGAGTTTGAGCAGAAAGCCCCCAAGAAAACAGCCGAAACAAAATCTAAAACAAAGCAATCCAGAACCAAAACAACCAGCAAGGCTACTTCATAGCGAGAATAACCAAGGGTTTATTTGCTTTTATCGAGGAATCAATAACGAATCACAGAAAAGACATTCGGGTATCGTTTGATTACCCGAATGTCTTCAGTTTTTCCAATAAGCCTAAAAATTACGCAGCATAAAAATTGAGGACGTACTTAATTACCCCTCCGGCCCCCATAATAATCATGATGAGTCCTCCCACAATGGCAGTTCCCTCTAAAATGATTGAAATGAATGCCCGTGATGTATTTTCAAATTCTTCTTCACCTAAAACATTTCTCCGTTTTTCTCTGCGATTCTTTACCCATAACTGCAACCAGATAGCCACAGGAATAGTCAGTAAAGAAAACATTAAAGCAATTTCTGCATCTTCCATTCAATCAACCTCTTATTTTGTGAAAATAGTACGAAAATCTTGCTGCACCAATTTATTCCAGCGCCAGATAGCAAATACCTCTTAACAGGCCCTTGAAAACTATCTGTGTTGCCGCTATGGTGTTAAAAACAAACTCAGATGTCATTTATCATGCATAAATGATGCGCTTTTCGCTTGTCTTTCCTTGCATCGGCTGCCTTCGAATACGTTTTTCAACAGCCTGTAAAAGCGCTTCAGCTAACAATGTATTCTACGCTAGAAATTTACTGCGATAGATTACCCTAAACAAGATAGTTAAATAAAGATTTTTCCAAATTTAACGAATCAACTCAGGAAATTCCAGCTGAATGCGGCGCCCTTTAAGATCAATAAAATTACGCCCTGAGTGTATTAATGGGATATCATCTAGCAATTTTTACTACTGCATACATCATGGAATGGCTTGATCTCCCGTTTGCTAAAAATGCTCATGGCATCGTACGACTGCCTGGATCAAAGAGTATTTCCAATCGAATTCTCCTGCTTGCTGCATTGGCCGAAGGTACCACACAGATTCATGATTTATTGGCTTCTGATGATACGGCACGTATGCTGGATGCACTTATCAAACTGGGTGTTTCAATAACACAAACAGGTATAAACGATTACTGCATCATCGGAGAAAAGGGAAAATTCCCAGTGACAGAAGCTGATTTATTTCTCGGCAATGCCGGCACTGCATTTCGGCCTTTAGTTGCGGTACTGTCTTTAATGCAGGGGCATTACCGGTTAGCCGGCGTGCCGCGCATGCATGAACGGCCCATTGCAGACCTAGTTGATGCATTACGCCAATTCGGCGCCAGTATCACTTACTTGGGCAACCCCGGCTTTCCCCCTCTGGAAATCAAACCAGCCGATTCACGTATTAAAAGCGACACCATTTCTGTTACCGTAAAAGGCGATGTTTCCAGTCAGTTTCTAACTGGATTGCTGATGGCGTTGCCACTCAGCGGAAAAGATTCCTTCATCAATGTTTCCGGCACCTTAATCTCGCAACCCTATATCGAATTAACGCTCGCACAAATGCAACGTTTTGGTGTGCGCGTCGAACACATCAATTGGCAGAAATTTATGATACCGGCACAACAGAATTATTGTAGCCCAGGTCATATCAGCATTGAAGGTGATGCGTCATCAGCCTCCTATTTTCTGGCAGCAGGCGCAATCGGGCATGGCCCGGTACGCGTCCAGGGAGTCGGACGTGATAGTGCACAAGGCGATATCCATTTCGCTGCCGCATTGGAAATGATGGGAGCACACCTATCCATGGGAGAAAACTGGATCGAAGCATGCGGCGCGGAAGCCAATCATTCCGGAAAATTTCTGCATGGCATTGAGTTGGATTGCAATCATATTCCGGACGCCGCCATGACGCTTGCAGTTACCGCATTATTCGCAGAAGGTGTCACCACGCTACGCAATATTGCCAGTTGGCGCCTGAAAGAGACAGATCGCCTTGCGGCCATGTCTACTGAGTTGCGCAAATTAGGTGCGACTGTTGAAGAAGGCAAAGACTACTTGCGCATCATTCCCCCTGATAATGGCTTGCACTCACATGCAACAATTGATACCTACGATGATCATCGCATGGCCATGTGCTTTGCATTGGCATCTCTGGGAGCACCGGTACGCATCAACGACCCCGGCTGTGTTGCAAAAACATTTCCCGATTATTTTGAAATTTTTTCACAAATCGCCCATCCTGAATAACTCTATAACAAGACTGTTTAATGGATACACATAAAATTCCCATCATCACCATTGACGGCCCATCCGCATCCGGCAAAGGCACCATTGCTCAGTTGATCGCCAAAAAACTCGGATTCCATTACCTCGACAGTGGCGCGCTATATCGTCTGGTTGCATTGAAAACAATGCGATCCCATGCTGACACTCACAATACAGACCAACTCGCCGAAATCGCCAGAAACTTGAATGTGGTTTTTGTGAATGAAGATGTCTATTTAGATGGCACTATCGTCACTGACGATATCCGGGCAGAACAATGCGGTATTTTGGCTTCACAAATAGCCGCCCATCCACAGGTTCGTGAAGCGCTGACAGAGCGTCAGCGCGCATTCTGCCAGCCGCCCGGATTGGTTACGGATGGACGTGACATGGGATCCGTTATCTTTCCCAATGCCGTTCTCAAAATATTTTTAACTGCTAGCGCGGAAGTTCGCGCACAAAGGCGATATAAGCAGTTGATAGAGAAAGGAATGAGTGATAATATCGCCGACTTATTGCAGGATATCCAGAAACGTGACGAACGCGACAGCAATCGCAGCATTGCACCCTTGCGACAAGGGGTTGATGCACAACTGCTTGATACGACTTCACTTACCATATCCCAGGCACAAGACGCCGTTCTCTCCTGGTATAATGTAATCTCTGCAAAAAACCCGCGTTTGGATAAGTAATAACAGCATTCTTTATCTTCTGTCTTTAAAGAAGATAAAATGAGTTTATTATTCAAACATTTTATTAATTAACCCAGTCCGTTGGATATTCATCCAGCCGGAATGATCAATCAGGTATTTTTTATAATGACTACAGCTGCCACTGCAACCCAGAAATCCCCCGAAAGTTTTGCCGCACTTTTTGAAGAAAGTCTTACACGCCAGGAAATGCGGACCGGTGAAGTAATCACCGCCGAAGTTGTCCGTGTTGACTACAATATCGTTGTTGTCAACGCTGGCCTTAAATCCGAAAGTTACATTCCTATCGAAGAATTTAAAAATGATCGCGGTGAAATTGAAGTTAAGCCGGGTGATTTTATCAGTGTTGCCATTGAGTCTCTGGAAGACGGCTATGGAGAAACACACCTCTCACGTGATAAAGCTAAACGCCTGACCGCCTGGCATGATCTTGAAGAAGCGATGGAAAGCGGCAAGATAGTAACCGGCATGGTCAATGGGAAAGTGAAAGGCGGCCTGACTGCTATGATCAATGGCATTCGTGCGTTTCTGCCCGGCTCGCTAGTGGATATCCGCCCCGTCAAGGACACTACACCTTATGAAAATAAGGAAATGGAATTCAAAGTCATTAAACTTGATCGCAAGCGTAATAATGTAGTGGTATCACGCCGCGCGGTGCTGGAAGCGACACAAGGTGCAGATCGTGAAACCTTATTGTCCAACCTGCAGGAAGGTTCGGTTGTTCAAGGTGTAGTCAAAAATATTACTGATTACGGCGCATTCGTTGATCTGGGCGGAATTGACGGACTGCTGCATATTACCGACTTGGCATGGCGTCGCGTTAAGCACCCATCCGAAGTGGTCAATATCGGCGATGAGGTTACCGCCAAAGTACTCAAGTTTGATCAGGAAAAAAATCGTGTTTCATTAGGCATGAAACAACTCAGTGAAGATCCATGGGTAGGACTGTCACGGCGTTATCCAGCACGCACCCGTCTATTTGGCAAAGTAACCAATTTAACCGATTACGGTGCTTTTATCGAAATCGAACAGGGCATTGAAGGGTTAGTGCATGTATCTGAAATGGATTGGACCAACAAAAACGTTTATCCATCCAAGATTGTTCAATTGGGCGATGAAGTCGAAGTAATGATTCTTGAGATTGATGAAGAACGCCGCCGCATCTCATTGGGCATGAAACAATGCCAAACCAACCCATGGGAAGAATTTGCCGCAAATCATGAGAAAGGCGATAAGGTCCGTGGACAAATTAAATCCATTACAGACTTTGGTGTGTTCATCGGATTACCCGGCAATATTGACGGTCTTGTGCATTTATCTGATTTATCTTGGAATCATCCTGGTGAAGAAGCCGTTCTTAATTATAAAAAAGGTGATGAGATAGAAGCGGTCATTCTCTCCATCGACGTTGAACGCGAGCGTATTTCACTGGGTATCAAGCAAATGGAAGGTGATCCTTTCACCAGCTTTGTCGCAGAACACGATAAAAACAGCATTATTGAAGGCACTGTGAAGTCCATTGACGCCAAAGGCGCTGTAATCGCGCTGACTAACGAAGTAGAAGGCTACTTGCGCGCATCCGAAGTCTCACGTGACCGCGTCGAAGATATACGCACTCACTTGAAGGAAGGCGATAAGGTCGAAACTATGATTATCAATGTGGATCGCAAGAATCGCACCATTAATCTTTCGATTAAGGCAAAAGATAAATCAGATGAATCCAGTGCCATGCAAAAAATTAAAACGCCTGTTAATGCTGGAACAACCAGTTTGGGTGCTTTACTGAAGGCTAAAATGGATAGTAAGAACACAGAGCAATAAGGAAAATTCATGACAAAATCTGAATTAATTACTCGACTAGCGGCACGTTTTCCGCAATTAGTCACCAAAGATGCGGAGCTCTCAGTCAAGACGATTATCGATGCAATGGCAAAAAGTCTGTCCCAAGGTCAGCGTATAGAAATACGCGGCTTTGGCAGTTTTGATTTAAATTATAGACCTCCGCGTATTGGCCGCAACCCGAAATCAGGCGAAAAAGTCAAAGTACCTGAAAAATATGTTCCACATTTTAAAGCAGGAAAAGAAATGCGTGAACGTGTTGATTATAAAGATATAAAAAACAAGTAGCCGAATCAAAGGAAGAGCACTTCTAAAAATTAGAAGTGCTCTCACCTAATGCAGCATGATCAAAAAATAATGTATTTAAGTTATTAAATTTATATTTCTACTTTAGATAGTCATATCGAATGCTTAATTGACCATTCCTATTTTAGTAATTTGTTATTCAATTAGCTTATGTAAAGCTTATAATTAATCATTTATCAACATATATGGGCTAAACTCATCATGATGAACATAATCGCTTGGTTTTTGCGCATTGTAGTCTTTGTAATTCTTGCTGTATTCGCTTCCAAAAATGCACAACCAATTGAATTGTTTTATTATCTGGACAAATCGATCGAGCTTCCTTTAAGTGTTGCGCTTCTGATATTCTTCGCACTGGGCAGTCTTATCGCCCTAATCTTTGTGCGATGCCGTTGTAACACCCATAAATAAAGTTCCTCCCATGCATGACCCGCGCATCATAGTGGCACTTGACTTTTCCAGTGCTGAAGATGCGTTGAGACTAGCTGAAAAACTAGAGCCCCGTTTTTGCCGCCTAAAAGTGGGCAAAGAACTTTTCACCGCAGCCGGACCGAGTCTGGTAGAAAAGTTGATGCTGAAGGGCTTCGACATATTTCTGGATCTCAAATTTCACGATATCCCCAATACGGTTGCCAATGCCTGTAAAGTTGCGGCTAATTTAGGCGTCTGGATGATTAATGTCCATGCGCTGGGCGGGCGAAAAATGTTATTAGCGGCTCGTGAAGCCATTGCACAAGGATCAACCAAACTAATTGCGGTCACTTTACTCACCAGCATGGATGAAAACGACCTCGCCGATATCGGATTACAAGGTAATCTTGAGCAAATTGTAGAGCGCCTGGCGCGATTAACCAAAGACTGTGCTTTAGATGGCGTAGTTTGTTCTGCATTGGAAGCAGCAAATCTACGACACCAAATTGGAGAAGACTTCTGCTTGGTCACGCCCGGTATTCGCCCACTCAATGATCGAGCAGATGATCAAAAAAGAATTACAACACCACGGCAGGCTATTCTGAATGGTGCAAATTATTTGGTTATCGGCAGACCAATCACTCAGGCAAGTGATCCGCTTTTAATGTGTCAGCAATTAAATTTAGAAATATTTGAGCAGAGAAAGGAGACGCACGTAATTTTATGAATACCTCACTTAACCTAACTGAAATTTCCGAAGCCAACAACATTCAATTCGGTTACTTACAGCCAATTGATTCTGGTATTGTGAACATCATTCAACTACTAGCACAGGATCCAGCTTATGCTGGCATACCCTTTGAACGCGTCCAGGAAATTATACAAACCATCCTTGAGAAGCGCTACTTCGCAGCGGTACACGCAGAAACTTGTATTGGCGTGGTATTGTATGTTCACATTTCCTGCGATACAGCGAGAAATTGCATCATTGAAAAACGGCAACCATATAAAGAGGAAATAGATCCAAAAGGTCAGGATGTCTTTATGACCGCAATTACAGGTAAGCACGTCAAACAATTGACCAGAACTTTCATACGCCGCTGCCAAGGGCGCCTCATACTCTATGAACGCCATAACCTCATGAATAATGGAAAATTTTCTAAGGATTTCTGCTGGATTGATCGTTCTGGTGTAATCCGGGGAGAAAGCGGATTTTCACGACTTTAAAGTGCCACAACGGAATATATGCACCGATATTCTTATTGGTTCGATGTGTGATGGTCTCATGAACAATAGAATTTGTTCCAAAAACAATACTATCTGTCCAAAATAAGGAATATCAACTAAATCTATTTAACCAAATTACTGGACGCTGCTGAAAGAATATAAAGGCTATGATTCATTTTACCTATGCACAAAAAAAGCTGCTCATTTTGAATGAGCAGCTTTTTTTAAGGCTATCCTACACTTAAACTTATTTATTCAATAACTTTTAAGCATAGAATCACTAAGCCCATGTGCCAAAATTAGCTGACGAAAAGTCTTGCAACGATCCAACTGTTGTTATATTTTCGAAAGATGCGAGAAGAACTTCGCCACCAGCAGTTCCATCAGCATCGTACCATAGTTCAGCAACTCCTGTTGCATCGTCAATTACAAGAATAGCAGCTTCAGCAGCTGCACCAGCAGATACCAATGCTTTAGCTGCCGTTGCATCAACTACCGAACTGGTAATTACGACCAGCTGATTACTAACAGAAACGGCACCCGCCGTACCCAATGTCATAGCACCAGCCGCATTCACAGAGATAATATCGCCTCCTGTACCCAGCGTAAAATCAGCAACCTTGACAGCACCGCTTCCAACGACGCTTGTGAGACTTAGTGTATCAATTCCATCACCCAAGGTTACGCTCGCACCATTGATCCCTGACAAGGATACTGTATCTTTACCGGCACCAGCATCAATAACATTTTTTGCATTCGCATCGGAAGTGCCCGTAATCGTATCATCGTTGCTACCGCCATTGATGGTTAGAGTTTCAAGCACACCACCTGCTGTGCCAGCAAAATCACTACCGTTCAATGTCAGCTTACCTGTAGCAGTTGAGCCATCAAGAGTTAATGTTTTGGCTTCTGCATAGGTAGCTCCAGCCGTAAAATCAACCGTATGTGCACCTGCTCCAGATAAATTCACTTTAGTGACTAACGTGGTTGCATCCAAACCAAGAGCAAGTTTGGAATCACCTGTCACATTGATGGTCGCAGCAGAAGTTGCAATCAGATCGGTGATAGTGTTACCGCCTGCTGACGTTGCACCAGCGGAAGTAAAACCGATCGTTTCGATATCAGCGATGGTCAGTGATGTTCCTCCGATTGTTGTATCGGTCAAATCTGTTTCGTTGTCAATGGTAACATTCAGAGTATTAGCAGTATTGGCAGCTGCACCTTTAACAGTAATGCTATCAGTTCCTGCAAAAGCAGTTGCCAAAGTCACATTTGATCCATTAGCCAGATTGCTGACAACCAAGTTATCACCCCCGGCGGTGCTGTCACGGAACACATAATTATCAACACCAGACACATTACCTAAGTTGGTCGTGCCAGCCGTACCGTTACGGTTAACAGTCAATGTTAAGACACCTGCGTGATCTGCAGCAGTCATCGTGTTACCACTGATCCCCGCAGAAGTCACACGCAGATCCAGATCAGCTGCTCCAGCGACTACAATTTTATCTATATTGACGGTATTGGTGCCATTTGCTAGCGTCAGAATATTGGCAGCAGCACCAGATGATGTGATGGTCAGCGACTCCAAATTTTCCGTAAGTGATGTTGCGGAGGCAATCGTAAGACTCGAATCTTTTGTAGTCCCGGAAACAGTTACTCCCAGTGCTTCAGCAGTACCAAGAGCGGTGGTACCCGCAAGCGTTGCTGCTTGAACAGTGAGTGCCTTACCGTAACTATTTACTGCCAAAGTGGTTCCCGCGGTTAGACCTAAATTATTGATAACGCCGTTAGCCGTACCAGTCACACTAACTGCTTTAACTCCAGTTACGCTGGCAAAATCCAAACCAGAATTTGCAATACTCATTGTCAGTTTTACATTTTCAACATTCTGAATTGTCGGCGTAGCAACAGCACCAGAAGTCAGAGTTGCATTCAGTGTATCACTATCGGTAGTTGAGCCATCAACTAATGCATCAGTATTACCAACAGTGCCTGCTCCGGCACTAACAGTATCACTTCCAGATGTAAATTTAAAATCACTAGGCAGCAAACCACCATTCTTAAAAGAAGATGTAGTGTCAGCATAATCCTGACCGGTAGTGAGTGTGAAAGTATGACCCGCTGATGGTATTCCACCTATTACATTAGCCACCTCAGCATCGGTATAAGGCGCCGTTCCCGTCACTTTACTCAATACATTTTGCAAAGTACCCAGATCACTGGAAGAATTTGATTGAGAATAAGCATCCGAAACTAATACTTTATTTGCCAGCAATGTTGCAGCCTGAGTAAACTCAGTTGCTGGAGTACCCGACAGATAAGTTATTGCTTGAATAACGATATTACCAAATCCAACACCGTCATTAATTAATTGTGTAAAGTATGCTACAGCTTGAGAGCCCGCGCTTGCTGGATCAGAATCAGCCGCCAAACCAAAATTATGCGCCAAAACGACAGCTTGATCTTCTACTGTAACCTTACCGCCCATAATGCCGTTAGTGAACAATGTGTTAGCAGCTAATGCATCGGCCAATTGGCTGGTGGTCATTCCACCGGAAACCAAATTTGCCAGCTCAGTTAGATTGCTACCACCCGGTGCTGCATTGAACAAACCCGCAACAATCTTCAGAATTTCAGTTTTCTGTGTACTCGTTATAGCCATGGGATCTCCCTTGATAAAAAATTAAAAATAGTTACGAAAGTAAATTACTTGCAAGTTTTTCACTTTTCACTTTGTCTCTTTGTAACCTCTATGCAGTTAACAATTTACCTACCAGAAGATACCACAAAAGCCAAGTTAAAGTGCATTCTGCCCAAAACAAACCCGCTTTGCAAGTATGCAGCCGAAGTTTGCATTAAGCATGTTGCTTATTTACAACATTGTAACAGCATTTATTCACGTTAAAACTTTAAAATGGAGTATAAGAATATGCTTTTTTATTTCAATGGATAACCACTTCCCGGTATTAATGGACATCCATAACTAATTTTTTGGATGCTACAGACCCGGAATCTCGCTTATGTGCGCATACTTTAATCATTGAGTGCCTTTGAATTAGCTTTGTACATTTCACAGTTGGTTTCCGGGAATCTGTCCGACAGGTATGGAATCTGCGTGGAAAGACCACAAAAAATCGTAAGTTAACGAATAATAATCGGAAAATATGATCAAAATAGCTTTTCCGCAGTTGGTCGCGCTATTCTCGGACAGATTCCCGGTGACTTAAAACACGGTCAATCGTTTTTCCATTGTTATTTTTCGTTTGATATCTGCGATAATGTGTCATTCCATGCTCAATATTCAATTTCTTGCATCTGTTCAACACTACCTTTTTAGATAACGTTCTAAGCCTTCGGCAACACTACCCGCTTATCTTGCAAATGATCAAGCGGGAGGTGATTGGCCGCTACAGAGGCTCATTCCTGGGATTATTATGGGCATTTGTTAATCCCATTTTGATGCTGGCCATTTATACATTTGTTTTCGGCGTGGTATTTAAAATACGCTTAGATCCGCAGAACACGGATATATATGATGATAAATTTGCCTTTGCATTATTATTATTTACCGGATTGATTTTATTTAATTTATTCTCCGAATGCCTTTCCCGTGCGCCAGGGTTGGTACTTGCCAATGTCAATTATGTTAAGAAAGTTATTTTCCCGCTGGAAATCTTACCGCTGGTTTCTTTAGGTTCCGCACTATTTCATGCCGGAATTAGTTTTTTGGTGTTAGTTATTTTCATACTGGTTATTGATCACCCCATTCATTGGACGCTGATTTGTTTGCCTATCATCGTGCTACCGCTGCTTTTACTCATCCTGGGATTGTCCTGGATGCTTGCTTCAATCGGGGTTTATGTGCGTGACATTGGACAATTTATTGGCCTGATATTGACCATGTTACTGTTTATGAGTCCAATTTTTTATCCTGCTTCAGCATTGCCTGAATCTGTTCGTGATTATCTATTTCTCAACCCGCTTACTTTTGTCATAGAACAAACACGGGCAGTCACATTATATGGCCAACTCCCGGATTGGAGCGGCTTAGTTATCTATTATATGCTTGCCTCAATAGTTGCCTGGGCTGGTCTGATGTGGTTTATGAAAACACGCAAGGGATTTGCTGATGTTCTCTAATCCGGCCAATTCTAAAACCGCCATTAGCGCTTCAAAGCTATCCAAATGTTATCAGTTGTATCAGCATCCCAAGGATCGCTTAAAACAATTCTTGTGGCCTCACAAATGGTGCGGGCCGCGTCAATTTTATCGTGAGTTATGGGCGCTGCACGATATTAATTTGACCGTGATGCCAGGAGAAGTTGTTGGTATCATAGGTCAAAACGGTTCCGGAAAGTCGACACTACTACAACTGGTTTGCGGCACTTTGACGCCCACTCAGGGTGAAGTACGGGTAAATGGTCGTGTTGCTGCTTTACTGGAGTTAGGTGCTGGGTTTAATCCCGAATTTACCGGCCGTGAGAACGTTTTAATGAGCGCCGCAATCATGGGATTCAGTCAATCCGAGATTGCCGATCGCATAGAGGATATTATTGATTTCTCAGGTGTTCGCGATTTCATCGATCAACCGGTCAAGACTTATTCCAGTGGCATGTATGTTCGTTTGGCATTTTCGGTCGCGATTAATGTCGATCCGGATATTCTAGTCATTGATGAAGCCTTATCAGTGGGCGATGGCGCATTTTCCCGCAAATCATTTGATCGCATCATGCACATGCGCGATGCGGGAAAAACAATTCTATTCTGCTCACATTCGCTGTTTCAGGTTGAATCTTTATGCAGCCGCGCCGTCTGGATTAATCAGGGAAAAATTATTTTAGATGGCGAATCTGCGCAAGTGGTATCCGCTTACCAGGCATTTCTGGATCAAAGCATGACAAACTCAAAACCTGAAAAACCCGATATCCATACTGACGCCTCTGCATTTACCAGGAATCACACATCAGGTAGCGCTCATCTGGATAAAGTCAAGTTACTGGCAAATGAGATCATCACGCAGCATGCTATCATCACAAGCGGTCAATCCGATATCAAGTTATGGATCACCTTTGCTTCCGACCCTTCATTGCCTTGCCCCAATGTGGGAATAACATTACAAGCAAAAGATGGCCGCACAGTCACCAGTGCAGCAACATGGGAAGACCAGTTTAGTGTGCAACGCAATTCCGAAGGATATGGACAGATTTGTCTCAGACTGGATCAAGTACCGTTACTAAAGGGTGAGTATCAGATTAATGTATATCTGCTCTGTGAGCGCGGCATACATCTCTATGATGCAGCAGAAAGTGTGGCACACTTACAGGTAAAACAAACCAGTCGTTTGCAGGGATATTTTTCAATTCCTCATCAGTGGGAAAATAACAATATTAGTACCCATAATGACCAAGACAGTTAATCACAATTTGGTGCAAGATTCTAGACACTATCGGCAAACCGGTCGTATCGCTTCAAGTGCCACAGCATTACCTTCCCCTTTCAAGGATCTGACTTTTCCATTGAATGTCTATGCCCATGCTTTGCTGCTACAAGAAGGTAAGGCTACCTATCTGCATTATGGATTGTTTCAAAACAACAAAACCAGCCTGCAGGTAGCACAGCAATTTTCTACGGATCTGTTGATGGCCAGGCTGCCGTCGCCGCCCTGCCGCATTCTGGAGGTGGGTGTTGGTCTGGGCACCACTCTTTCGCTATTAAATCAGCGCGGCTATGATGTTCATGGCATCACTCCCGACGCACAACAGATCGCTTATATTCAAAGAAACTTGGGCTCAGGGGCTTCCGTAAGCTGCCATTCGCTGCAAAATTTTAAAGTCCAGCCAGAAAGCTTTGATGTTGTGCTATTGCAAGAATCCGCACAATATATCGAGCCGTTGGTCATTTTTAATAAAGCACTCGATCTGCTCCCTTTACCCGGTGATTTAGTCATTATTGATGAATTCGCATTGAAATACGATGAAGCAGGGATAGAAGGTCTTCATCTGCTTAATGACATGGTAGCACTTGCAGAACGATTTGGATTTGAGTTGGTTGAGCGCATGGATTTATCCACTCAGGCGGCACCCACACTGGATTATCTATTGCGCTTTACTGCAACTCATCGGCAAAGTCTGATCAAAGACCTTGCCTTAACCGATGAACAGCTCGCTCAACTGGATGAATCGAACCGGACCTATCACAAAAAATATGCCAGCGGTCATTATGGCTATGCCTTGTTACATTTCAGAAAAAAAATGGTGCCCAAGTGGCGCCTGAAGATTCTAGAAAAAAACCAGACCCCGGAAATGTTCAGTTTGTTTAAGAAAACATTCCATCACGACATGACGCCGGCCACATGGCAATGGAAATATGGCTCAAATTCAGGACGTGAAATTGGTGTTTGGCAGGAAAATCAACTGATCGCTCATTATGGTGGCGTTAGCCGGGAAATCCTGTTCTTCGGGCAACCCCAAGTCGCCGTGCAAATCGGCGATGTGATGGTTGATGCGAGTGTACGCGGCATGCTCACCAGAAAGGGACCTTTCTTTCTCATGGCGGCAACCTTCCCAGAACGCTTTGTCGGCTATGGCAAACCCTATCTAGTAGGTTTTGGTTTCCCAAACGAACGAGCGATGAAAGTAGCAGAGCGGCTCGGATTATATGCTGAAGTTGGGCATATGATTGAACACTCATGGAAGCCTTTGTCAAAATTCCCGCTGTGGGGCACACGTATACACCTGATCGGCCGAGAACAAACGGATTTTACAATAACTATTGCCGATCAATGCTGGCAACATATGGCCGCAGATCTGCAACAAGCAATCATAGGTGTGCGCGACTGGAAGTATCTGCAACACCGATACCTCGAGCATCCCAATCAACAGTACCAGGTCATATTGGTTAAAAATCGTTTTAGTGGTCGTGCACGTGGCATTTTGATACTACGTTTTGATCCTGAAGGTTGTGAAATTGTTGACTTAATTGCATCTCTAGTTGAGATTCCATTATTAATTATTCATGCCAGACGGCTGGCCGGTATCCAAGGTGCTACACGGATTTATTGCCACATTACAGAAAATTTTTCAACCTATTTTGCGATAACCGGTGGAACTCAAAAAAGCACAAATATCCGCATACCCGCTACTACCTGGAGCAATGGGCCGACTCCAGAAACACTGAAAAATCGTTGGTGGTTAATGAGCGGTGATAAAGACTTCCGCTAAACGGTTACTACTCAAGCCAGACTGCACGGCAAATTTGCTCTAACCCCAGAAACCACGAAATTCAGCTTTTTCGGATAACCTGAATTTATATATTATATATTTTAAAAAGTTTAGTCAGAGATTATTAGTGCTTTTTGGATGCTAACCGGAAATCAACATAACATCATGTTTTTGAATATATTAGCAATCAGAACAGATTAGCCCTGAGCCAGACTGCTTATTAGCTTAAATTCATGGCATATTCAGGTTAAAATAATAGCAGGCTTCGGTTTCACGAAGACCATAGCAAACAAAAATAACCGATAACTGAGATTTTCTTGGAAAACCTACTCGTTCCTGATCAAGCCATTACAACTATCCCTTGCACACACGCACTTGTGTTTGCCCCGCACCCCGATGATGAGGTATTCGGTTGCGGCGGTGCTATTATGCGTCACGTTGAACAAGATATTCCTGTTCGCGTCATCATCGTATCCGATGGTGCGCATGGCGTAAGCGACGAAAATATAACTGAATACACCCGGCAACGTCAGAATGAAAGCATCGCAGCTGCTCATATCCTTGGCTACGGCATGCCCATTTTCTGGCAATACCAGGACCGGCAAGTCTATTATAGCGAGAAACTCATTCAGGAAATTTTAACTGCCATTCGTGAAACTGGCGCTGACTTGGTTTATGCGCCATCGGTTTTCGAGATGCACCCGGATCATCGCGTGATGGGGATGGCTGTCGTGGAAGCCGTCAGAAGAATAGGCGAAGCAGTGCGCGTAGCCTTATATGAAGTCGGCATCCCATTGCGCCCTAATCAATTGCTTGATATCAGTGATCTGGTCACACGCAAAACGGCCGCCATGGAATGTTTTGTTTCACAAAATGCAAGACAGCGTTACGACCAGCATATCACCGCGCTCAACCGTTATCGCACCTATACCCTGTCCACCAGTGTAACGGCAGCGGAAGCCTATATTGTGATCCCGGCTGAAGAGCTGTCCAATGATCCGCTCAAACTGTATCAGTCGGAACACACCCGCCAGAAAGCCTTGGGATTGGTTCTGGACAGCAGCGACATGCCGCTGGTCAGTATCATCATTCGCAGTATGGATCGCCCTACATTATCCGATGCGCTGGACTCGATTGCCTTGCAGACTTATCCGAATATTGAAGTGGTCCTCGTCAACGCCAAAGGTGGAGATCATCGGGAAATAGGCGGATGGTGCGGGCGTTTTCCAATCCGGATAACCACAAATCATGAATCACTGAATCGCAGTAAGGCAGCAAACATTGGTTTGAATGCAGCGCAAGGAAACTACCTGATTTTTCTTGATGATGATGACTTATTTTATCCCGAGCATATCGCGGCTCTGGTAGCTTCTCTGCAAAATCACTCCAATATTCAATGCGCATACTCTGGCGTACGCGTGGAGTATTACGTGGATCAACAGCTGCAGACAGTTACTGCATTTAATGAGCCTTACAATCAACACCGGCTTTGGGGCAGGAATTTTATTCCAATTCACGCCATGTTGTTTAAACAATCTTTGGTAACTAAAGATCATTGTCGTTTTGATGAAAATCTGAAAGTTTTCGAAGATTGGGATTTCTGGATTCAGCTTACACAGCACAGCGAAATATTACATGTCGACAAAATTACTGCCATTTATCGGAATTATGGTCATTCCGGCCTGGGATTGAAACAGGACGAAAACTTCTTGAGGGAATCGAGAAGCAAAGTCTACGAAAAATGGAAAATGCTTTTAACCGGAGAACAGCTGGAAGACTTAATTGAATACAGAGAGGATGTGATATCCAATCTCCAGGCTCGACTAGCTGATAACGAGTACCTGATTTCTACTCTGCAAAATCGCCTCCAGCAAGATGCGCTTGCAAGCTCTCAGCATAACCGGTTATTACAAAACACAATCAACGATCAGCATAAAACAATAAATGATCTACATAAAACAATAAATGACCTGCTTCATTCAACCTCATGGAAAATTACAGCCCCTCTGCGCTTCATAGTGCGAATTATCCGCAGCCAGCATCACGAAGCATGGGATGGCCTGCGTCGTAGAATTTTACCTCTATTGAAGAGCATTTACTGGCGCCTACCGGTTCGCTGGCGCAGCAAAATATTGGATATGACCTACCGGGTCGCCGGACCACTCTTTTCTGGTATGGGCCATTATGAGCTATGGCGAGCAAGTAAAACTGACTCTGCTAATCCATTACCGTTGGATTCCAACGGCTTTATAGCAGGAATGATAGATCTTTCCACTATCGCTCCTTTAACAACACCTCCACCAGGACGCATTGCCATCCATGCGCATATTTTTTATGCGGATCTGGCAGCAGAATTTGCAAGCTATCTGGGTAATATGCCTTTTCCATATGACTTGTTTGTCTCAACGCCGAATGAGGCAGCAAGCCAAATATGCAAGCATGCTTTTTCTCATTTGCCTCATCTAGGACGATTAATCATCACCATCGTGCTCAACCGCGGACGTGATATTGCACCTATGTTTTGTACTTTTGGTGCAGCATTACAAGAATATGATTATATTGCTCATATTCACAGTAAGAAATCACTATATACCAATGGCGCGGCCGATGGCTGGCGCGAATATTTGTTGACCCATTTATTGGGCAATCCGTTACAAATCCAGAAAATCTTTTCACTGTTAACCGGTGACAAAAATGTTGGCTTTATTTATCCCCATAATTCATCCGTTCTACCTTATTGGGCAAATACTTGGCTCTCCAATAAAGCCAACGGATATATTTTGTGTAAAAAACTGGGCATCGCCGATTTTCCAATAGGCTATTTTGACTTCCCGGCCGGATCAATGTTCTGGGCGCAATCCAAAGCATTAGAGCCTTTATTCAAAGCTCATCTTAGAATCGAAGACTTTCTCGAAGAAGCCGGACAAACCGATGCAACACTGGCACATTGCATTGAACGTTTATTCGTCTTGGTTACCCGGAAATCCGGCCATAATGCGGTTATTCTCTGGGATAAGCAATCCAATAACTGGTCTCGCTGGCGCATTGACCAGTACCTGTTGCACAAACCGGAAGACATCCGAATTCAACTCAGAAACCCCGCCATGCGCCTGATAGTATTCGATATATTCGATACATTGATAACGCGCCCGCTGCTGGATCCTGAAAGTATCAAGCGAATCGTCGCCCAGCGTATCGGTGGCAAAGCAGGTCAGCTTTATCTTGAATTCCGCGCTGCGGCAGAAAACGAGGCACGCCGGATCGCAGGATACGATGTTGGTTTGGATGCCATTTTCAAACAACTAGCAACCTTGTCCGGCCTATCAGCAGATGTCGTCGAGGAAATCTGCGAACTTGAAAAAACCATCGAGCTGGCAATCGTGTCACCCCGCCCGGAAACAATTGCCTTATTTAAACTCGCTATCAATCTCGGTAAACGCGTCGTTCTTGCCAGCGACATGTATCTACCCAGATCTATCATTGAAACCATGCTGACACGCTGTGGAATCGATGGATGGCATAAATTTTACTTATCTTCTGACAATCGGTTGAGAAAAGATACCGGTCATTTTTACCGTCAACTCCTGGCCGATGAAAATGTATCACCCCATGAAATCCTGGTCATCGGTGATAACGAACATTCTGATGTGCAAATACCAGTCGATATGGGATTTAGAACCATGCATATTATGCGCCCTGTCGAACTTGCGCGGGCAACTCCGCGTTTTGAACCGGTTATCGAACGGGCTCTCTATCGGGACGCCCGGAATGACTTGAATAAGCAGCTTACACTCGGAATCATCACACAAGGCAACTTCCACCCCGTGTTCTATCCCCGCTTCGATCCGGCCGACTTTGTTCCCGCTTCACCCTGGGCGATTGGATTCACCATCGCGGGGCCCCTGGTACTCTCTTTCGTGCAATGGTTAGTTAAAAAAGCTGCAACCGATAGCATGAAACGGTTATATTTCCTCGCACGTGAAGGTCAAATACTCAAAATAGTTTACGATTTATGGGTATCCGGTAAGGCTGATGCTGTTGCATCTGAATATCTGGTGCTCTCACGCCGCGCAATCACGGTACCGATGATTTCGAATCTGGATGATATTTTCAAAATCGCATGTACTCACTATGCGCCCAACCCAATGCCAGATTTTATTTTTGAGCGGTATGGATTAAACCTATCAGATGAAGAATGTGAAGCATTGGCGCGCCGCAAAATTTGGCCAATGAAAAAAATGGTTGCGGTTGAAGAAGAAAATATCGATCATCTGAAACCGCTTTTGCAAGAACTCGAAGAGCGAATCCTGAATCAGGCTGGACAAGAACGCCCCGGATTAATGGCCTATTTGCATCATCTTGGATTACACAAAGATTCGACTGTTGCCATTGTCGATATTGGTTATGCGGCGACAACACAAAAACGCCTCAATCAACTTCTGGGGCAAAAAATACATGGCTATTATTTAATGACACTTGACTCTGCAGAGCAGGTTGCTTTGAAACATCAGGTAATTGCACAGGGTTACTATTGTCATTATGCTAAACCGACTGCTACCGAACCAATCATATATAGAAAAAGTTTTACAATTGAAAAATTTCTAAGTGCCGATGACGCGCAAGTAGTGTGCTACAGAAAAACCAATTCAACCGATATAACGCCCCAATTCCGGGAGCAATCGAATGAAGAACGTCACACTGCGGCGGCACGCGCGGAAATCCGGCGAGGCATTCTGGATTTTGTTAACCAATCAATCAATCTAAGAGATAACTTATTAACCGATTTTGAAGTACCCGGAGAAATTGCAGAGGATCTTTTCTTGCAGTTTATTAAAAACCCTTCCGGATCCGAAACTGATTTGCTGCGCACATTAGTATTGGATGATTATTATTACGGCCACGGTCTAGTACGTTAACAAACGATCACCACATGCTATAAAATGCCGTCCAATTGTTGTCCCACAAAATATCAATAATAAACCGTTGTATTTCAATTGGTTTCTGAAATACATCAAAACCAACAAAAGCAAGCCTACAAATGACCAAACTATTTAAATACGTTCCAGCCGCAATAAACATTCTAAGAACACAAGGATTACGTGCGTTACTCACACGAATCTACAAAAAGTGCTTTTCTACCCCTCAGAAAGCCCTTCCACAGAAAAATGATTATTCAATAGCAACCCGCTATCACCCGCTTAGTTTTCCAGAGGCCGTCCATCCCGATATTTCTATTATCATCCCGGTTCACAACAAACATTTGTACACTTTCACCTGCCTTAAATCGGTTTATGAAAACAGTGGAGAAAGTACCTATGAAGTGATTGTCGTGGATGATGCATCAACCGACGAAACTTCTAAGATGCTCAATAATATCAAAGGAATCACAGTCATTCACAATATAGAGAACAAGGGGTTCCTCTATTCCTGCAATGCCGGGGTTAGCGTCGCAAAAGGGCATTTTATCGTACTGTTGAACAACGATACTATTGTCACTCGCGGCTGGTTGAATGCGTTAACAAACACATTCTCGGATTTTCCAGATGCCGGCTTGGTGGGAGTCAAACTGGTTTATCCCGATGGCAAGCTGCAAGAAGCCGGAGGTATCGTGTGGCAGGATGCTTCAGCCTGGAATTATGGGCGCAGCGATGATCCGGAAAAGCCGGAATATTCCTATTGCAGAACAGTTGATTATTGTTCGGGAGCTTGCTTAATGATTAAACGGCAAGATCTCATCGATCTCGGACTATTGGATGACTACTATACCCCGGCCTATTATGAAGACACCGATCTCGCTTTTCGTGTCAGGAAGATTGGCAAGAAAGTGTACTATCAGCCCGCCGTCACGGTCATTCATTTTGAAGGCGTGTCTTCCGGAACAGATGTTACACAAGGCACCAAACGTTATCAGACGGTTAATCATGAAAAGTTTTATCGACGCTGGCGCGAAACACTGCAATCTCACCGGACCAACGGAGATATGCCCCATCTTGAGAAAGAACGCGACGTCAATAAGCGTGTGCTTGTCCTTGATGACCTGGTTCTAATGCCTGATAATGATTCCGGCTCATTACGCATGTTTAATTTATTGCATATCTTCAAAAGATTAGGATACAAAGTCAGTTTTATCGCAAAAACCCTTGCATACCATCCGGTTTATACGCGAAAAATGCAATCTATCGGTATCGAATGCTTTTATTTACCTTATCTGGAATCGATTCATTCGCATTTAATGGCGCATGGGCATCTATATGATGTTGTATTACTCAGCCGGGTAAACGTTGCTGAGCAATTCATAGACACCGCAAAAAAATACTGCACGAATGCAATGATACTGTTCGATACGGTGGATCTACATTTTTTGCGTGAACAGCGGCAGGCTTTGATCAATCAGGACAAACAGCAATTGGCTGCAGCCGAAAGGCTAAAACTGCAGGAATTGAGCACTGCACGTAAAGCGGATAAAACATTATTGGTCAGCCCGGTAGAAATTGAATTATTTAAACAAGAGGCCCCCGATGTTCCAGTAGCGCTATTATCGAATATTCATCAAAACCAGGAAACTGTTTATGGATATCAAGAAAGAAAAGATATTCTGTTTATCGGCGGCTTCGAGCACCAGCCTAATGTTGATGCAATGGAATTTTTTATTAATGAAATTTTCCCGATACTCCATTCATTAAAAACGGATTTAAAACTTTTGATTATCGGCTCCAATACTCCCCCCAAGATTGCTGCTCATGCTTCTTCGCATATCATTATTAAGGGCTTTGTATCAGACATAAAACCAATTTTTGATCGTATCAAACTATCTATCGCCCCCATTCGTTATGGCGCTGGTGTTAAAGGCAAAATCAACACCAGCATGACTTACGGTGTGCCGGTAGTTGCAACCACAGTGGCAGCCGAAGGAATGAATCTCACGCACGGCAAAGACATCCTGATTGCAGACACTCCGGAAGACTTCGCCAAGCAAATTGTCCGCGCATACGATGATGAACAATTATGGATAAGTTTGTCCAATTCTGGAAAAGTTAATATCGAGGAGCATTTCTCATTTGCTGTTGCCGAACGCCAACTGCGCAATATTCTGCAAGATAGCCAGAATTCCAAAAATACAGCCAATCAAGCAATCAATGCGTGAGTAAATCATACTTAATCATGCAACCTAATCATGATCTGCAAAACAAATGACTCTCGCACAGAACCCTTTTATTTCTGTCATCGTTGTCAACTACAATTCTGGAGAGATGCTGTCCAAAGCTTTGTCCGCATTAGCAAAGCAAACTTACTCAAATTTTGAAGTCATCGTAATAGATAATCACAGCGTGGATAATTCCTGGCAGGCGGCCGAGAAAACAAACTTCCCATGCCGCCTTGTTCGCCTTGACAAAAATACCGGTTTCGCAGCTGCAAATAACCTCGCTGTAGCGGATTATATTCACAGCGATTGGATTTTTTTTCTGAACCCTGATGCTTATCCTGAGCCGGAATGTCTGGAAGTAATTGTTAAAAATATCAATCAGATTCCGAATGTGGATTGCTTTGCCTGCAGCTTGATTGACGCAAATCAGCCATTACAACTAGATGGGCTTGGCGATACTTACCACATATCCGGGTTACATTGGCGCACTGGTCATGGAGCCCCCTGCGATATCACACCAGCGCATCCGATAGAAGTTTTTTCAGCATGCGCAGCTGCGGCAATATACCGCACCGAAACATACCGCCAGTTGGGCGGCTTCGATGAAACATATTTCGCTTATTCCGAAGATGTCGATCTTGGCTTTCGTCTGCGGCTTATCGGAGGTAAAAGTCTGTTATTGCCCAATGCTAGAGTTCATCACGTTGGCTCAGCTATCACAGGCCGCTCAAGCGATTTTTCGGTTTATCATGGGCACCGCAACTTAACCTGGACGTTTATAAAGAATGTACCCGATCCGTTAATGCTCGTCCTCCTGCCGGTCCATCTGGCCATGATTCTTTATATGGGGTGCTTCTTTGCTGCTTCTGGCCGTTTAAAACTTTATATGCAGGCTAAAATCGACGCTTTTCAGCATATCCGATTGCTATTGGCGCAAAGAAAAGAAATTCAAAGTAAACGAACGTGCTCTTGCTTGAACTTACTTCAAATGATGACCTGGCGGCCACGCAAGTCTTTTACTAAAGTATCCATCAAGCAGGAAAACACAAACTATTGACACATAGAGAGAATTACCGATAATACTAACCAGCAATTATTTGGCCACAAAGTAGCCTTATTTGAAGGTAAACAATGCACGTCCCACAAGAAAGCTGCCACAACATAGAAAACCGACACAAACAATCCATATCTGTAATTATTGTAAACTATAATGCCGGTCCATTACTGACCCAGTGTGTTCAAGCAACTCTGCAGCAAACTGAGCAAGTAATTGTGATTGATAATGCATCGTCTGATTCCAGTCTGCTAGAACTTGAAGCCCGCTTTCCTGCGAACAGTCACCTTCAGATAGTTCGTCTTGATAGCAATGCCGGCTTTGCTGCCGGCTGTAATATCGGTCTTGGCACATCAACGCAACCCTACATTCTTTTCCTGAACCCGGATTGTATTTTGCAGGGAAACTCATTACAACGCATGGCTCAAGTATTGGAATCAGATTCACATATCGGCATGGTTGGCGGTTTTCTTATCAACCCGGATGGCTCCGAGCAAGGCGGCGGGCGGCGTGCAATTCCTACACCGTGGCGGGCTTTTGTGCGCGCCTTTGGGCTATATCATCTGGCGAAATACTGGCCACAGCTGTTCTTTGATTTTCATCTGGATAAACAGCCATTGCCGCAATCTCCCATTGAAGTTGAAGCCATATCAGGCGCATTGATGCTGGTGCGGCGCGAAGCCATCGATGATGTCGGTTCCTGGGATGAGAGTTATTTTTTACATTGCGAAGATCTGGATTGGTGTATGCGATTTAAGCAAAAAAACTGGAAGATTGTTTTTGTACCGGATGCTCCGGTTACCCATTTCCAGGGAACCTGCAGCCGTGCCCGGCCATTCTTTGTCGCTCGGCATAAACATAAAGGTATGCTGCGTTTTTACCGAAAATTTTTTCAGCATCAATATCCACGCGCGCTGATGGGTCTAGTCACCTTCGCCATCTGGCTCCGCTTCGGTATCACTGTGATACGCTATTCGCTACAAAATTGTTATAAATTGCTGAAACCAAAACATGAGTGAGCGACATGTCGGATTGCTCGGCGCAACCAGCCTGATCGGTGAATGCTTGCTGAAACAATTGATACAAAACAATTGGCATATCACTGCTTTCTCTCGTCGCCCGATTACACAAAGCCACCCGCAAATCGCCTGGAAACAGTTGGATACGACCAATCAATTAAGAATCGGCACAGAAGAAAATAATATCCCCTTTTGGATATGTGCGGCTCCTGTCTGGACATTGCCTGACTACTTTGATCTCATATCAGCTTCTGGCGCACGGCGGATTGTCGTATTATCCTCCACCAGCCGTTTCACCAAAGACACGTCATCCGACCCCAGCGAACGAAAAATTGCGCAGCAATTGATAAAAGGTGAGGAGTTTGTGCAAACATGGGCAGCCACGCATGGGGTAAAATGGATTATTTTGCGTCCGACACTGATTTATGGATACGGACACGATAAGAATATTACTGAAATAGCACGATTTATCCGCCGCTTCGGGTTCTTTCCACTACTGGGATCAGCCAAGGGATTGCGGCAGCCTATTCACGTTGAGGATGTCGCTTTGGCATGTTATGCGGCACTAGATACTTTAAATCTGACCAATCGTTCCTATAATCTAACCGGCGCGGAAACTTTATCTTATCGCGAAATGGTCAAACGCGTATTTGAGGCACTCAATCATCCGCCACGCATGTTGGCGATACCGCTCTGGCTCTTTCAGATAGCGGCACGGGGGCTTAGCTGGCTGCCACGTTACCGCAGCTGGACATCTGCAATGGCGGAAAGAATGAATCAGGATTTAACATTTGACTGTTCAGATGCAAAACAGGATCTAAACTTTTTCCCTAGATCGTTTAAACTGACGGCCAAAGACTTACCTGGTTAAAACTAACAATGTGCAATCATAATTAATTCAGCATATTGCAATTATTGAATGAGTTACACAATATCATGGTGTTGATAAATGAAATTCAAATTTAAAGCGCCTCAGAATGAAATTGCTCAGGTACTGATCAGCTTTAAAAAAACCTTTAGAAACATTGGTGTTTTTAGCGCAGTTATCAATATGCTGATGCTCATGCCGGCCATTTATATGCTGCAGCTCTATGACAGCGTATTAACCAGCCGCAACGAAATGACTCTGTTAATGCTGACACTGATCATGCTGGGTGCTTATGCTTTTATGGGTGCACTGGAATATGTGCGGAGTTTTGTATTGATTCGCGTCGGTGCTCAGCTCGACATGAAATTGAATAAACGCGTCTATACTGCGGCTTTTGAGGAAAACTTAAAACAAGGCAATAACAATGCCGGGCAAGCTTTAAAAGATCTGACCAATTTGCGGCAATTTTTAACCGGCAACGCATTGTTCGCCTTTTTTGATGCACCCTGGTTTCCAATTTATATATTCGTTATATTCATGTTTCATCCTGCTCTGGGTGCTTTCGCCTTATGTGGTACAACCCTATTATTCATTTTGGCCTATATTAATGAAAAAATATCGCACAAACCTTTAGCCGAGGCGAATTCAATGGCAGTCGCTTCGACCAATGTGGCATCCAATAATTTGCGCAATGCCGAAGTGATTGAAGCCATGGGTATGCTGCCCAATATTCAATCACGCTGGTATAAACTGCATAGCCGTTTTCTTAACTTACAAGCTGAAGCGAGTGAAAAAGCAGGTATTGTCACCGCACTGTCTAAATCTTTTACCGTGGCATTGCAATCACTCATGCTGGGATTAGGTGCTTTACTGGTTTTAGATAACAGCATTACCCCCGGAATGATGATTGCTGGCTCAATACTATTTGGTAGAGCCGTTGCACCGGTCCAGTTATTAATCAGTGTGTGGAAACAAATTGGCGGCACGCGGAGTGCTTATGAGCGCTTAACTAAATTGCTCGAACAAAATCCGGCGCGCGAAGCAGGCATGGCGTTACCTAAACCGAAAGGCGTTATTTCTGTTGAGAATATTACAGCGGCTCCACCTGGCGGTAAGGTTGCTGTTATCAAAGGATTAACTTTTTCCCTAGCTGCCGGTGAGGTTCTCGGCATTATTGGTCCGAGTGGATCTGGAAAATCCACTTTGGCACGCCTACTAGTTGGTGTATGGCCAGCTGCTGCAGGAAAAGTAAGATTGGATGGCGCGGATGTTTATCTCTGGAACAAGGATGAACTGGGTCCGTATATCGGTTACTTGCCTCAAGATATTGAATTATTCGCCGGCACTGTTTCCGAGAATATTGCGCGTTTCGGCGAAGTGCACGCGGATAAGGTGATTCTGGCAGCCAAACGAGCGGGTGTTCATGAATTGATTCTGAATATGCCCTCCGGCTACGACACACCGCTGGGTGATGGCGGCACAGGCCTTTCTGGTGGACAGAAACAGCGTCTCGGCTTAGCGCGTGCCATGTATGATGATCCATCATTGATTGTTCTCGATGAACCCAACTCGAACCTCGACGATGTGGGAGAGCAAGCGCTTCTGGCAGCCATCATTGATTTGCGTAAACGTGGAAAAACCATTGTCTTGATTACTCACCGCACTAGCATTATCAGTGCAACCAACAAGCTGCTATTATTACATGATGGCGTGGCAAAAATGTTTGGCCCGACTAATCAAGTCATCGAAGCATTGACCCAACAACAGCAGCAAACACAACAAGCGCTTTTGGCACAACAAGAAGCCAAAAAGCAAGCCACTCAAAACCAAACGACTCAAACTACCAATGCAGCTGACTCCAAAACTGAATAAATTATGGCGCGCCGCTCAATTGCACATTGAGAAAGTATCGATCATCGAGCAGGGATAATAATGAAGCTTGTAGCTGAAGAAAAAAAGACAATTATTGAGACTGTTCCAGTCGATCTATCCAATCAGGTTGAAACTGATGAAACGCAACATACCAAGCTTGGCTGGTGGATCGTTCTGGCGGGCTTTGGCGGATTTATTTTGTGGGCATCTTTCGCACCGCTGGATAAAGGTGTGCCGATTTCAGGTACAGTCACCGTCGCCAGTCACCTCCAAGCGGTACAGCATCAAACTGGCGGCATTGTAGACAGCATTCTGGTGAAGGAAGGTGATCATGTTAAAGTGGGGCAGATCCTGGTACGCATGAATGATGTTCAAATCAAAGCGCAGGCCGAAATAACCCGTAGCCAGCTTTATACTGCGCGTGCAGTAGAAGCACGTTTATTGGCAGAGCGTGATAGCGAAAATGAAATTAAATTTCCTGCAGAATTATTGTCACTGCAAAGTGATCCACGCGTTGCCAATAATATCATCATACAAAATCAATTATTCACATCGCGCAGGCTGGCCTTGCAACATGAAATAGCCGCCCTCGATGAAGGCACTGCCGGTTTAAAAGTACAACTGCGCGGGCTTGAAGCATCAAAGATCAGTAAAAACCAGCAGTTGAAATTCCTGGAAGAACAACTTGTAAATCTGCGTGACCTGGCAAAAGATGGTTTTGTACCCCGTAACCGGGTTCTGGATCTTGAACGCAACTATTCACAACTAGCAGGAGAAATTTCCTCGGATATCGGCAATATCGGCCGCACACAACGCCAGATAACAGAGCTGGAACAGCGTCGCATTCAAAGGCAACAGGAATACCAGAAAGAAGTACGCCAGCAACTATCTGACATACAACGCGAAGCAGATAGTCTAAGCAGCCGTTTGAGCGGGCAAGATTTTGAATTAGCTAACGTAGAAGTTAGAGCACCTGTTGATGGTATCGTGGTAGGCATGAATGTATTTACTGAAGGTGGCGTTATCGGGCCAGGATTTAAGCTAATGGATATCGTTCCGAGTGATGATGTTCTGGTCATTACAGGCCAAGTGCCCGTGCATTTAATTGACAAAGTCCATATTGACCTTTCTGTGGATCTGATTTTTTCCGCTCTTAATCAAAAGAAAACACCCAATATCCCGGGCACCGTCACTCAAGTGTCAGCGGATCGCCTAACGGATGAGCGAACCGGTCTTCCATATTACAATATGAAAGCTAAGGTGACTGCTGATGGTATGAAGCAATTGTCCGATCAACAGATCAGAGCAGGCATGCCGGTAGAAATATTTATTAAAACAGGTGAGCGATCATTAATGAGTTATTTATTCAAACCAATACTTGATCGTGTTCACTCATCCCTAAGTGAAGAATAGTTGCGATGATATTCACCTGCCAAAAGATTTTTGTTTTAGTCTGTATTATTCTGTTCAGCCAGGCTAACCATGCGCATGCATTGAGTCTGCTAGATGCTTACGAGGCCGCATTAATGCATGACCCAATCTACCGTTCTGCGTTCCATGAAAATGAAGCGGGGCAACAAGCAGAAGCTATCGGCTTAGCTAGTTTATTGCCTAATTTATCCATCACCCACACGCAAAGCAAAAACACAGGAACAAGAGAGCTATCGGGTGCTGCTGGTGCAGCAGGTGCACAATCACTTAATTTTGATAGCCAAGTCAGCAGTTTAACTTTGCGCCAACCCTTGATTAATATGGAAGCTGTCGCCAATTACCGTCAAGGCAAAGCGCAAGCTGACTCCAATCGCGCGAAATTTAACGGTCGTAGTCAGCAACTTGTAGTCCGGTTGGTAGAAGCCTATGTGGAAACATTATTGGCACAGGATCACGTAAAGCTTGCTGAGAAACAACGCGACTCCCTTGAAGAACTAAAACGCGTTAATGAACGCATGCTACAGAAAGGCGAAGGAACTACTACCGATGTGCTTGAGACACAATCTAAGCATGCTATTGCACAAGCACGCGTTATTGAAGCCAATGATGAACTGGAGGGGGCTCAACTTAAACTTGGGTCAATTGTAGGACATAAAATTACCCAGTTGGATCGTTTATCTGACATGTTCAGTTCTCGCTCCATCCAACTGCAAGACTACGATAACTGGTACGCATTAGCGCTTGAGCGCAATGCTGAAATAGTGACACAACGTCATGCCGTAACATCCGGTAAGGAAGAAATCAGGAAAAACCACGCTGGCCATGCTCCTCGTGTAGATCTCGTGGCCAGCTTAACGCGAAACAAGGCAGGATCATTTGTTACTGCCAATCAGGATGTTCATCTGGCCACGGTTGGCGTAGAAGTTAATATACCTCTATATGCAGGAGGCCGCGTGAATGCGCTCACTGCTCAGGCAAAGGCTAATCATGCCCGAGCAGAAGCCGATCTCGATGCGATGACCGATAAAGTGCTTGTTGAACTGCGTAAACAATATAATCTATTACTCAGCGGTGTGAAAAGAATCGAATCGCTAGAACTCGCTGTCAAATCCGCTGAATTACTTGTTGAAGCTACACAGAAAAGCATTCGGGGCGGGATACGGATTAATCTGAATCTCTTAGATGCTCAACAACAATTACATACCGCTCGGCGCGATCTCGCAGAGGCAAGATATAATTATATGCTCGCATATCTTCGCTTACAGTTAGCTGCTGGTACACTGGTACTCGATGACTTAAGAAACATAGCAAGTTATTTTATAACTCAAAACTGATTCTGTAATCAACCCGTGTTGATTAAACACCATTCTTCTTTAGTGTTTCCTGACAGTAGTCACTGCTGCAACACCATCGCAATTTACATGAATACCGGGTAAATCCAAGTTTGAATACGCCGCTAAATTGATTGAAAGCTATGTTTTCATCAGGACCAGCTTGAATACTTTTTCCGCGCAAAGACCCAACAAATTTCTGCAACATTTTTATTTATTGTTTAACCAATGTAATGCTTCCACTGCCTGTCTTTGTATCATTTGTACCATAAATCTCATTCGGAATTCCAACTACTCCTGATAGCACATTACCTTCTAATAAGAGGCGATACTCTCTATTAGCATTCCACCCAGAATTGACAGAAGAACTAGCACTATTAAACTCCAGCGCTCGCGTCCGCTTAATTCTAATCAGTTGGCGATTCTCTGTATCACTTGATATATTTGCTAGGATGTCTGGATCAATTCTGTCTTCATCAATGAACTCATCATTAATTTTAAACTGAGTGATTATGTCGCCAGTCACTCTTGCACTCAGATGACTATCTCCTGCACCTTTATGAGTGATCTCACCACCCACATACCCGTATTGTACAACCACAAGTTGCAAAGTTGTTTGTAGAATACTATCAGAAGCTTCGTATGTCCCTTTCCAAGTGGTATTTCTTAATTCCTGTTCTAATTGCTCATTAATATTTTTCTCCACTTGTGCATCAGCAATAGCGAATGTTAAGTCACCGCGTAAATTAAAATTAACTTTATAGGTATTGCCGCTTGCATTGATACCACCGATAGTTAAGCTATTAACTCCTGATGTTTCAGGAACTACAAAAGACCTAGAGAAATCAGCATCTATTGCTAGTACGGTGGTATTCCAGAGTAGAAAACATAAGAGCATTATTTTTTTAAGCATTGATCACCCGCTTGAAGAATAATATAAGCCACGATAAAGATATTGAATCGGCTGGGAATCTGCCGAACTTGAGCAATCGTAGCGAACCATGCAAAACAGTAAGAACAGATTCTTACAATTTTGAGGCGCATAACGAGACTCTGCAGCGAAGAATTGTGGAAATATGAACCGCTGTTCCCACTGGTACTGCAGATCAGTCTAAAGTTCGACAGACTCATAAAGTATGTTTGTTACGCATAAAGATTTTCAGTGGCATTGCACTCAGGGTAGCCACACATCGGCTCTATAAGAAGAAGCATACATGCGATATGAGTTTGAATATTGCAATCTCTGCATGCAGATTGCATACTTCACACACACTATGATCAGGCGAAAGAAACCGTTCAGCAACCAGCAATAGCACTTCCTGATCGCAGCATTCCATGAGTCATGATATGACTTGGATAAACGTAAGGTAAAAAAGTCACCTTCTTCTGAAAAAATCAAGTATATGGCTCAGAAATACTTAATCGGTCGCAGTTGATGAAATGAAAGACCAAAAAACCGTCAGCGACGGCACATCTATAATTCGGCCGCACACTCCCAGCTAGGGAGTCCAGTAATCCGAAACCATGTCCATGTCAGCATACACAATAATGTGAACAACGAAAACTATCTACCCGCCTTTGCTGCACCAGAGCTCCGAATCAATCTTTCTCTGTTAAGGTTGCTTCTGCCAGTCCATCAAATTCATTCCCTTCCCTTTCATTGCCCCATCGATTTTTTTAAGATAAAGCGGAAACAGTTACAAATGATTTACTGGTATATTCCCAATTGAGTCTGCATGAAAAGAAAAATCAATTGCCGGGATTCTCGATAGCTTCTCTATTCTCGCCGCTTAACCATCATCAATATGCAGCAGCTAATTCCAGCAAATATAGCTCATAGCCAATTAATACACTGTACCCAATTAAAACCATATACTTAAGATGCCTTACTCGCATTCCACCAGTCAGCTGAACGTTGTGGTGAATGACAAGCAATATAAGCGCCATTGATGTGAGTGCCAACTTGAAAACAACGAATTTTTCCACACTGTCTTCTATAAGAATCGCCATCAACCAATTAAGTTCTTCACCTCCATTAGCTAAGATGTTCAGAGTAAAAATAGCGTCACCAATACTCAAGAATAGAATAGCGATGGTACACAGCATCAAATGTCCTGCATAACAATCTACATACACTGCCCCTCCTCTATCCGTTGCTCTACGTTCAACAACTCTCCTGCCAGTCTTTATTCCCAAATGAAAAGGACAGAAAAAAGGCATACCTTGACGACGATCCCGACTTCGATTGTTAGAAATTGCGACCGCATTAGCCATACAAACCCCACATGCATTATTTAGTCATATAATAAAAACAGCTACTTTTTTACCCCCGATTAAATTATCTTATCGGATAATAAATACAAGATCTTCCATAACAAATAACCATTTCCACTCTAATTACCATACAGTTATAAAAATGTAAAGTCGTTTTATGAAAACTGTAATCAAGTAAAGAAACCGCTTCACTATTTAAATACACAATTATTAATAAATTATCAATTACTTATCACTCATACTTACGCCTATTACTCATGCTATTTTATGCGGGGTAGCAGTTGATTCATAAAAAGGATATTGACATAAGACCCCATAACAAGTTTTAATACGCGGTTCCATTGACTAAATAAATTTAGAGAGAAAAATGAAACGTACTTATCAGCCTTCCGTTACTAGAAGAAAGCGTACCCATGGGTTTCTTGTGCGCATGAAAACACGTGGTGGTGCTGCCGTGATTCGCGCTCGTCGCGCAAAAGGCCGTGCACGATTGAGTGTTTAATTTTATTGGATAAAAATTTTTTATTTTTAGATTTGTTGAAATTCATACCCTGCCGAGAAATTGCAGATTACATAAAGCAACAGAATTTGCTGCAATAATTAATTTAAAATATCAGGTTAGTGGTGATTTAATCCAGATTTATATGAAGCCGAATGGACTTGGTTATGCGCGGCTTGGGCTAATCGTTTCAAAGAAAATCGAACAGCACGCAGTCAAACGTAATTGGATTAAACGTATACTGCGAGAGACATTTCGTAGAAACCGGCTCAACGATGAAACAAATGAAATAGATTGGGTAATACGATTACGACGTCCTGTTGCTAGGAATGAATCGATAAAACTGGCCACTGAAACGCAATTATTAATGCACCAGCTACAGCAATGTCACGGTTAATTATTGCCTTTATAAAATTCTACCAGTACTGCATCAGCCCACTTTCGGCACCTTCATGTCGTTTTAGCCCAACCTGCTCACAATATGCCTGTGAGGCATACGCAAAATATGGGCTACTCCATGGAACACGATTAAGTATCTGGCGCATACTGCGATGTAATCCTTGGAGTAAAGGTGGTTACGAGCCGGTTCCCTGATTAAGTATTAATTCCCGCTATCGCACATAGAAAATTTACTACTTTATACCTACAAAACTATCGACGACGTAGCTCTGCCATAAAATGAAAATACAGCAAAGAACCCAATTGCACGATCAACTGACACGCATCGCACACAAGCAGTTTTGTCGAAAAAAACCAACCTGATCAGATAAATAATGGAAACAAAAAAACTTGTACTTATTATCATTTTCTCCACCTCGTTACTTTTTCTTTGGGACGCGTGGCAAAAAGAATTATACCCGTCTGCTTCACAAGTAATGTCCGGAGCGGCCTCGAATTCATCAAATCAGCGTCATGACCCGTTACCAGTGCCAGGCGATGAATTGTCTTCGTCAACCGGGGAACCTGGAATTTCTTCCGGAATAGAAAACGGCAACCCATCCGTAACGCCTAATCTATTCACAATAGGGGAAAAAATTCACATCAAAACGGATATGGTCGTTGCTGAAATTGACACAGCAGGCGGCGATATACGGCAACTTGGTTTAATCCAACACCCATCCAGAGAAGATAAAAATAAACCATACGAACTATTATTGGATAAAACCGCGCGATTCCATGTTGCACAATCAGGGTTGATCGGCGATGGATTACCTAATCACAAAACAAAATATACGATAGATTCGAATAATTATAGCTATGAACTTGAGCCTGGTCAGGACAAGATAGTGATACGTCTCCTGGCACCCGAAATGGATGGTATACAAGTAGCCAAGATTTATACCTTCCATCGCGGCAGCTATGTAATAGATGTCAATTTTGAGATAGAAAATCATAGTGATACTACAATTATTCCATTCTCATATTTTCAGATGTTCCGGGATGCAAACGACCCTACCGATGCCAGTACAATGGTTCACTCCTATACAGGAGCTGCAATGTATACGGAGGCGGATAAATTTCTAAAAATAAAATTTTCTGACCTAGATAAAAATAAAGCAGAATACCCAACCAATGCAGATAATGGCTGGATAGCTATGCTTGAGCACTATTTCTTGACTGCCTGGCTACCTGCACAGAATACGCCCCGTGAGTATTACGCAAAACAACTGGCGCCTAACCAATATACAGCCGGTGTTATTGCACCCCTTGGTACGATTGAACCAGGGCAAACTAAAAACATAACAATGCCTTTCTACGCAGGCCCTCAGGAGCAAAATAAACTTGCTGAGCTGGCACCGGGACTTGAACTTACAGTTGACTATGGCTGGTTGACAGTACTTGCTGTGCCATTATTTTGGTTGCTTTCTTTTTATCATTCGTGGACAGACAACTGGGGTGCAGCAATTATTCTCCTGACGTTGACTGTCAAATTGATATTTTTCCCGCTATCTGCAGCCGGCTATCGCTCCATGGCTAAACTGCGGGTAGTTACTCCTAAATTGCAGCGAATACGTGAACAATACGCCAGTGATCGTCAGCGTATGCATCAAGCGATGATGGAGTTTTACAAAGAAGAAAAAATTAACCCGATGGGCGGCTGTTTGCCAATTTTAGTCCAGATTCCCGTATTTATTGCTTTGTTTTGGACATTAATGGCTGCTGTTGAATTGCGCTATGCACCGTTTGCATTATGGATCACTGATATGTCTGTACCTGATCCGTATTATGTACTCCCGGTAATTATGGGCGTATCAATGTGGATCCAATCTAAACTCAGCCCTACACCTGCAGATCCAATGCAGGCAAAAGTAATGCAGATTATGCCTATTGCATTTAGCATTTTCTTTTTCTTTTTCCCGTCTGGACTCGTACTTTATTCACTCTGTAACAATATCCTTTCGATCACCCAGCAATGGCAAATAACGCGGATGTACGAAAACAAAGCTGAAGAAGAAGCTAACAAGGACAAAAATAAGAAAAAAAGAAAGGACAAACCAGAAACTGCTACAGAGAAATCTCAACTGCTTGCTCCCTCTGCTGCTGATGACGAAAACACAGTCAAGGAAGAAGTAATATCTGTTGCAAACACTGCGCAAAACGAAAAACCGCAATCACCTGCCGCAGCAGTACCCGCTCAAAATAAAGCACCGGCAAAAACAAAAAGCGCACCTGCTAGTAAGAGAGCAAAGAAGAAATAGACTATCATTTACCGGTTATTTAGCATCATGAATAACCGGTAATTTAAGTAGTATCCATGGAGATCATTCATAGTAAGCCCCGATATCATTGCAGCTATCGCAACACCCCCTGGCAAAGGTGGAATTGGCGTAATACGTATTTCCGGCAGTAATCTGCAACACTTGGCAGAGACGATACTGGGGAAAATCCCAGAACCGCGCTACGCCTGCTTCGGCAAATTTCTGGATGCAAATGGCCAGATCATTGATCAAGGTATTGCGCTTTATTTTCCGGCACCCAACTCATACACTGGCGAAGACATACTTGAATTACAAGGACATGGCGGCCCAGCAATCATGAATCTGTTGCTTAACCGATGCCTTTCTGCGGGTGCTCGCCTAGCACAACCGGGGGAATTTACACTACGCGCTTACCTGAATAATAAAATTGACTTAATCCAGGCCGAAAGCGTAGCTGCCATCATCGAAGCCAGCACCCATGAGGCTGCACGTTGCGCGATTAATTCTTTGCAAGGCCAATTCTCTGCCAGGATTGATGAGCTGGTAAGTTTATTGATCACGCTCCGCATGCTCATAGAAGCAATTCTCGATTTTCCAGAAGATGAGATTGATAATTTGCAGGCATCGCGCATCAAGGAAAGACTGAGTCATATTCGTACCCAATTTGAGCAAATATTCATCGCAGCACAGCGAGGAAACTTATTGCAGGAAGGGATCAAAATTGTCCTCGTAGGCGCACCCAATGTAGGCAAATCCAGTTTATTGAACCAGCTGGTTGAGGATGATGCCGCCATCGTTACAGAAATCCCAGGAACCACTCGTGACACTATCCAAAGAACTATTGCCATTGCCGGCATACCCATTCATATTACCGACACAGCGGGTCTGAGAGAAACCAGTGATGTTGTCGAACAAAAAGGTATCGAACGCACGCATGCTGCGATTAAGAATGCCAACATGGTGCTTCAGTTGGTGGATAGCAGTCAACATCAGCCTGATACAAAAGATCAAATACAGAAATGTATCCCTTGTGACAAGCCCCTGATCACTGTATTCAACAAAATTGATCTTCTGAATCAGCGGCCAAGAATTGAAGGTGAAAGAACCGATATCAGCATTCATCTTTCTGCTAAAACTGGCGCAGGCATCGAATTGCTACGCGAAAAAATACTGGATATCGTCGGCTGGCAATTCAATCACTCCGGAGAGGGGGTTTTTATGGCCAGGCAGCGCCATCTGGAAGCGCTGAAACAAGCCAAGGAAAATCTGCAAAATGCACAAATATTCACTGAAAATGAATCGCAGTTGGAGCTGCTCGCCGAAGAACTCAGACTTGCACAACATGCCCTATCGGCAATAACAGGGAAATTTACTGCTGATGATCTGCTTGGAGAAATTTTTTCTCATTTCTGCATCGGAAAATAGCATCTTTTTCTTTGCTATAAACCGAGAACTGGTATTAAAGAAAATGATCCAGCAATTTACGGCTATGGCGATCAAGCGCCAAGCGATCACGAATCAGAAAATGAATGCCATAGCTATCTGTAATCATCAACGATGACACTGTTAAACGGCGGATATCTTCTTCACCTTTGAGTAGAAAAGTAGACTCGCCGCGATCCGTTTCAACTTGCCAGGTATTCGGTGTAATAAAGCTTGAGACCTTAAGAACACGCATTATCTCGGGCACAAATTCACGACTCGCAAGCTCCGATTCAATGAGCACACGATAATCTTCCGGCAAATCAGCCAATCGCTCTATCCACAATAACTCATGGCCGTGCGAATCAATCAAAGCAATCCCTTGATCTGGATCAGTAATCGGAAATGATCGTACCGGCACTACACCCTCTTGCATCAAGCCGGTCCGGTCGGTAAAAACCAATCGCCCATATGAATTCCGGTTTAGTTGATACTTATCTGCACCATTCATTTATGTTCCCCCGCAGCACTATGCTCCGCAACGGAAACAATGGCCCGATCCTCAGTATCGACATTACGCGCTTGAGCCAGATACAAACGATAGTAATAGCCTTCACGCGCCATCAATTCAGTATGATTTCCAATTTCTACGATTCTACCCCGGTCAAGAACAATCAACCGATTGGCCTCGCGCAAAGTCGACAGGCGATGCGCGATGGCAATCGTTGTACGGCCACGCACCAGATTATCCAATGCCTTCTGAATATCTTTTTCAGTAGTTGTATCAACCGAAGAAGTCGCTTCATCCAAAATCAGAATACGCGGATCAATCAATAGTGCACGAGCAATCGAGATACGTTGACGCTCACCACCAGACAGCGCTTGACCACGTTCCCCTACCAGCGAATCGTAACCATGGGGCAGTCGCAGAATAAATTCATGGGCATGCGCCGCGCGAGCGGCTGAAACAATTTCCGGGCGTGTTGCATCCGGTTTACCATAGGCAATATTTTCCGCAATGGTGCCATAAAACAGAAAAGGCTCCTGAAGAACCAGCCCGATATTTTTGCGATACTCAGCAATCGGTAACGAGCGTATATCATGCCCATCAATCAGAATCATTCCTTCGGTAACATCGTAGAAACGGCAGATCAAATTGACTAAGGTGCTTTTCCCGGAACCGCTGTGCCCAACTAAGCCAATCATTTCTCCGGGCTTGATAATCAGATTGATGTCACGCGTGATGCTACGCGTTCCATAACGGAAACCGACATTGCGCAATTCAATTTTCCCCTGGATTGCCGGCAAATGCACAGGATTAGATGATTCCGGAACGCTGGAAACATGGTCCAGAATGTCAAAAATCCGCTTGGTGCCCGCGGCGGCTTTTTGCGTGACGGAAACAATACGGCTCATCGTATCGAGTCGAATATAAAAACGGCCAATATAAGCAAGAAAGGCGGTAAGCACCCCGACTGTAATTTCATCCTTCGATATCTGCCAAATACCAAATACCCACACAACCAGTAACCCGACTTCTGTCAGTAACGTAACAGTCGGTGTAAATAACGACCAGATTCTGTTCACACGATCGTTGATCTGCAAATTCCGCTGATTTGCGGCGTGGAAACGCGCCGATTCTCTCTTTTCCTGTGCGAATGCCTTCACCACCCGGATGCCCGGAATAGTATCCGCAAGCACATTATTCACTTCAGCCCAGATACGATCAACCTTCTCAAAACCAATTCGCAACCGGTCCCGAACCAGATGAATCAACCATGCAATAATCGGCAAAGGCACGAGCGTCACAAGTGCCAGCCACGGATTGATTGAAATTAGAATCACGGCTGTCATAACAATCATGATGACATCGGTGGCAAAATCCAGCAAATGCAATGAAATAAAAAGATTAATACGATCAGTTTCAGCGCCGATGCGTGCCATTAAATCACCGGTACGTTTGCCGCCGAAATATTCCTGGGAAAGATTGAGAAGATGCTCGTAAGTTGCGGTACGCAGGTCAGCACCGATGCGCTCCGAAACCAGTGCCAGCATATACGTTCGTGCCCAACCCAACATCCAAGCAAGTACCGCTGCAACCAGCAAACCAGAAAGATACAGCGTTACCAAATCCGTATTGATCGGTTGACCATTCTGATACGGTATCAACACATTATCCATGAGCGGCATGGTTAAATAGGGTGGCACCAATGTTGCGGCGGTACTACATAAGGTCAACAAAAATCCAATAAGCAAGCGGCCTTTGTAGGGCTTTGCGAAGCGCCACAAACGCAATAATGTCCAGGTAGAAGGTGGTGCATGACTCTGTTTGTCGCAGACTGGGCACTCTTCCTGTTCAGAGGATAGAAATGCAGCACAGTTCGGGCATTGAACCTGTGTATGCTCCGCTACTACCGGCAGTTTACCGGTAAGATAATAGTCGAGTTGTTGCGTAAAGCATTCGATGAGTCGACTCACTGCTATATCGTTACCTAAACGGTAACGCCAATAAGCAAGCCGTGCATGCGCATCAAATAATTCAAGACAACCGACACCGGCGTAATCCCGTTGCGCCAGCAATAAGTCTTTCTGATAATACCATTCTTGCCAAATTTCATCGCTTGCCATTTTGGTCAGTAAGCGCTTATTGGTCACCACTACAAGGCCGGTGGCGAAATGGAGTTGTGTATCGAGATCAATTTCAAGCCAGGCAAGTACATTTTCTTCAGCGATTAATTGTGAAGAAAGTGCTTCGACCCAGATCGATGGGAGATTATTCAGTGATAAACTCTGGATTTGCTGCATTCGCTAAGCTGCAAGAAAAGACAATATAAGAATTTCTCTAGAAAATTAAGTGGCGAGGCGCGATCAAATACCAAATGGATTGATGCAGAATTTGCTTACAGCTACAGCTTCTTCAACAACATGCTTTTATCATTTCCGCTCAATCAAATGAACGCGTATTTTATACTAACCGGTAACCGTTAGACCAAGGTCTAAGAACTTTTTCTAGATTTTTCTGGAATTACTCGTAGATACCAGCGCTGTATTTGTGATTGGATCGCGCTGCTACTACGGCTTTAATTCTTTCCAGAAAAGTTCGCCGGATTCTATCTAGACACCAAATGAAAATAAAAAACAACCTGATAACAACTATTTATTGGAATCTAACCATTCATCAAGCTCATTATTATCAACATGAGTATCTATCGGTAATTCGTCAGTCAATTCAGGCTCATCATCAATACGCGCATCTGTCGGCATGTCATCAATCCGTTCAGGTTCATTATCAATATGTGCGTCTACCGATAAGTCATCAACCAATTTAAGCACATTGTCAATATAAGCATCTAGCGATGATTCATCACCCAGCTCAGATTCATCACCCATATGCGTATCTATCGACAAGTCATCAACCAGTATCGTGTTATCTATAGCTGACTTACTTTTTTCCAGGAATTGCCAATAAGTTGCGGACACCAGGGCAAAAGTAAACAGCACTATCAGCAGCAATAATAGCTTTCCAGTATTAAAATGCTCGCCATGTCCGCCGTAAACGGAAGTGCCATCACCTGAATTAATAATCCTCAATGTGGGCTGGCAATTCTCCAAAGCCGCTCTACGGGCTGATTGCAACCGATACAAAGTACTCTGCTTAATAGTCTCATCAGCACCGAAGTCTAAAAATCTGGCAATTTCCTTTCCCAGCTCTTGTTCGTTCATAATTTCACTCCTTTCTCCCTGAGAATTGTTGCCAATGCATGAACTGCCCGCGAACAATGGGTTTTTACACTCCCTTCCGAGCATTTCATAATTAAAGCTGTCTCCGCTAAACTCATCTCTTCCCAGTAACGCAGTATGAAGGCTTCTCGTTGACGTGCCGGAAGAATTTCTATTGCCTTTTCTATTAAACCAATCAGTTGGGATCTTTCTAGCTGCGCATCAGGTTCTTTAGTGAAATTGGATTCCGGTTTTATCTGTAAAGTTTCGAGAATATCGAAGTCTTCTTGGTTCTTGTCCTGATCATTGGGTGTAAATGCTGAAAACAATGTAGTCCATAATGAACGGATCTTTTGCCTCCGATAGTAATCGCGAATGGTATTCTGCAGGATACGCTGAAACAAAAGTGGTAACTCTTCCGTCGGCTTCGAAGCATATTTCAGCGCAAGCTTCATCATAGAATCTTGCACAATATCCAATGCCACATGTTCATCATGAACCGCAAACAATGCTTGTTTATAGGCGCGCTTCTCGGTTCCAGCCAGAAAATCTGAAAGTTCTTGTCGAGTAGCCAGAATTGCCAACCTTTAAGTAAAAATTAAACGTAATCTGAAAAATTAAAGCCAACTGGTGCGAAGTTTTTAAAACTTCAGAAAAACATCATAATGACAGCTGAAACAATATTAAATTTCTGCAAGAATAGGAGATGGACTTCATTTATCCTAGTAGCAGTTTATATCAGATAATCCAATATCAATGCCTGTGCGCAATGATTTTATAACTATTCTACTTATATTTTGCTAAAACAAAGTACTTATTGTTTAACAACCCAACAAAGACCTACTTTTATGCAACAACGCATAGTCAATTGCCCTCAATGTAGTAAGCATGTAATCTGGGAACCGGCTAGCCGCTTTCGCCCATTTTGTTCTGAACGGTGCAAAACAAATGATTTGTCACAATGGGCTCAGGAATCTTACCGAATTCCTGAGCCAGAGAAAAATCTGGAAGACAATAAAACAAATGAGTCTATCTAATGGATGAGTCGATTTATGAGAAGAATCGCCAATTACAGCGCAAGCTGGATCATCTAATCAAACAGGCCAGAGCCAATGAAAAAAAACAGGAATTATATGAAACTTTTGGTTTCGAAATTATCGGAGCCAGTACGCCAAAACAATTGCGTGATTTACTATTATCTCAAACCATAGCACGGTTTCAGCTCCTGGATGTTGTGTTATGTCTCGTTGATCATCATAGAGATACCGAACGCCTGTTTTTTGAACACGATGAAGAAGCTCGTTTGAATTTTGAGAACAAACTACTGATTCTTGATACCTTAAAAGATGCGGAGATCATCCAATCATTGGTCAGTCATCCGATGTTGGGTACTGAAGTATTAAAAAAATACCCTTGGATGACAGTCAATTTAAAAAATAAAGCTCAAATTCGAAGTGCTGCATTCTTGCCACTGCTACGTAGCGATCGAATCATCGGCGCATTATTGTTGTTAAGCCACGATATTAACCGCTACCAACAAGGTGTTGGAACGCTTTTTCTGCAGAAACTGTCAGCCATGACTGCCGTTGCAGTAGAAAATTGCCTCAACCAACAAAGAATCAAGGAAGTCAGTTATCAGGATGTTTTAACACAAGCTTATAATCGCCGCTATTTCGATTTGCGTTTCAAAGATGAGATTGCCAGATGTATCCGCTGGGATGATGATCTGATTTGCATGTTTCTTGACGTTGATCATTTCAAAAATGTAAATGACACGTACGGGCATCAAACGGGTGACTTGGTGTTACGGCACATGGTCAGCTTAATCAAAGAGCAAGTCAGATCCTGTGATATCGTGGCGCGTTACGGCGGAGAAGAATTTGTCGTCGCGCTGCCGACGACAACACTACAGGCTGCTCATGAAATCGCGGAACGTCTACGCCAGGCGATTTATTCTACAACCTTGAATTTTCATGACAAACAATTCAATGTATCGATTTCAATCGGCATGGCCAGTTTAAGAAGCTTATTAACCGCCCAACCACCCGATGCCGAGTTTATCGGCACAACCCTGCTAGACAGAGCAGACAAAGCATTATACGCCGCCAAAAAAGGCGGCAGGAATCAGGTAGCGGTTTACACCAATCCGGCAACGTATGAAATGACGGAATAATCCATTAGTCAGTTTTCCGCTGCATCGTTTCAATCAATTATACGATACCACGCATCATGGCTATACCCTGCGCACCCATTTCCTGCGCTATCGGCAAATCTTCCGGATGTAGTCCGCCCAATGCATAAACCGGCAACGAATAATCACGAATCAGCGTGGCAAATCTTTTCCAGCCCAGTGGCGATATTTCCGGATGGCTGAGCGTTGATTGCACCGGTCCTAACACAACAAAATCAAACCCCAGTTGCTCTGCTGCAAAAAGTTCTTCGACATTGTGGCAAGATGCGCCACATAAACCATATTCCGGATCAGGACGGCACGACAATGCCATCAGTTGCGATGACGCAAAATGCACACCGTCGGCACCCAACTCACGAGCCAGTTCCGCATCGCCGTTTATCAACACTTTTGCTTGATAAGACTGCGCAAGAGCAAGTACCTGCATGGAAAATTCCCGCAGTACATCTTTCGCCATTTGTTTCTCGCGAATTTGCAGCAGACGCAGGCCATTCTGCAATGCTAGTTCAATCTGCTTCAATGCCGGTTCAATCCCGATCTCAGTCGCTTGGGTAATAGCATAAACCGGCGGCAACAAAAGCGCTTGCAAAATGGGGCCATTGGCAGGCAGGACAGGAGAAACTTCAACTTGATGTGGCTGTTGCCAGGATAATCCTTGTTTTTCCCTGGGCGAAGGCTTGCCTTCCCATTCCACCACACGAAAAAAATGCAAGCGCACCGTAGCATGCGAATAAGTAAAAATTCTTGTTAACCAAGGATGGGCTTGACGAACGTGAATGCCCAGCTCTTCCCACAGCTCACGCTCCAGCGCATGCAACAGCGATTCGTTCGGTTCAACCTTGCCCCCGGGAAATTCCCAATAACCGGAATAGACTTTTCCTCCGGGCCGACGCGCCAGCAAAAATTGCCCATCTGGCCGTAAAATCACAGCTGCGACAACTTCAACGATTGGGATTGATTCAGCGAGTGGTGCAGATAAATGGTGCATGAATTATTTTAATTACCACAGCCTGATTTTTGTCTACCCGCCAGATCCCGCGCAAACTGCCAAGCTACCCGCCCGCTGCGTGAACCGCGTTCCAGAGCCCATTGCAAAGCTTCTGTACGCGCCAATGCGGTCATTTCTTGGATTCCAAAATAAGCCAGCCAATAGCACACGATCTCCAGGTACTGATCCTGATCGAACGGATAAAACGATACCCACAAACCAAAACGCTCCGATAACGAAATTTTTTCCTCAATCGCCTCGCTCGGATGCACTTCCTCGCCGATGTGCCGCGTATCAAGATTATCGCGCATGAACTCCGGCACCATATGACGCCGGTTCGATGTAGCATAGATCACAACATTATCGGAAACCGTGGCGATCGACCCATCCAGCACAACCTTAAGCGCCTTATACCCCGGCTCATCGGTCTCAAATGACAAATCGTCACAAAACAAAATAAACCGCTCCGGACGCTGATAGATCCTTTCCACAATGTCATGCAAATCGACGAGGTGATGCTTTTCCACCTCGATCAGGCGCAATCCATCGCCTGCATATTTATTCAACAATGCCTTGATCAGTGAAGATTTACCCGTGCCGCGCGCACCGGTCAACAGCACATTATTAGCAGAAAATCCCTGCACAAACTGCTGCGTATTCTGGTCAATCCGCTGCTTCTGATCGTCAATGCCGCACAATGCATCGAGCGCAATCCGGTGCGGATGTGTAATCGACTGGATATACCCTGCATTCCCTTGCCTGCGCCAACGAAAAGCTATCGCCGTTTGCCAGTCAGGTTCCGGTTGTGTAATCGGCAAAAACTTCTCCAGGTGATCGAGCAGCCTGTCCGCCCGCTCATAGAGCTTGTCTAAATCATTCATGGGATATTGGCTTAACTGCGATAGCTCGCATTAATCTTAACGTAATCATAAGAAAAATCGCAGGTCCATACGGTGGTAGAAGCGGAACCGCGATTCAGCACCACACGGATGGTAATCTCGGCTTGATTCATCACGCGCTGCCCATCCGCTTCGCGATAATGCGGCGCTCTTCCACCTTGTTCCGCAACCAGCACATCGTCCAGATACAATTGAATCCCGCTCACATCCAGATCATCAACCCCGGCATATCCGATTGCCGCCAGAATACGTCCCAGATTGGGATCCGACGCAAAGAAAGCTGTTTTAACCAGCGGTGAATGGGCAATGGCATAAGCCACTTTGGCACATTCCTCCGCATCCTTGCCCGCTTCGATTTGTACGGTAATAAACTTGGTCGCGCCTTCGCCGTCACGCACGATCATTTTCGCCAAGTCGGCGGCAATCGCGGTCACGGCTTGCTGCAATTGAGCGAATTCGCTGCTGTCTTGCCGGGTAATCTCCACATTCCCGGCTTTTCCAGTTGCTACGACAATGAACGCATCGTTGGTCGACGTATCGCCATCCACCGTAATGCGATTAAACGAATGGTCCGCTGCATACTGCACCATTGTCTGCAACAAAGGCTGGCTGATCACCGCATCGGTCGCCACATACCCCAGCATCGTCGCCATATTCGGACGGATCATGCCGGAACCCTTGGCGATGCCGGTCACCGTCACGGTTTTGCCACCGATCTGGACCTGCTTCGATGCTGCTTTCGGCACGATATCCGTTGTCATGATCGCATGCACGGCGTTGAACCAATTATCCGCTTTGCAATTGGATACCGCGGCGGGCAATCCTTGAATAATCTTATCCACCGGCAAAGGTTCCATGATCACACCGGTCGAGAACGGCAATATCTGCTGTGTCGTGCAACCCAATAACCGGCCTAATTCGGAACAAGTCGCCAAAGCATGCTGAATCCCTGCCTCCCCAGTTCCGGCATTGGCGTTCCCAGTATTCACCACCAGTGCGCGGATGGCTGATTGCGCCAAATGCTGCTTTGCCACAATCACCGGCGCAGCGCAAAAACGGTTTTGCGTAAACACCCCGGCTACTTTGGCGCCTTCATCCAACCGCATCACCAGCAAATCCTTGCGGTTCGCCTTTTTGATACCGGCTTCAGCGATACCAAGGGCTACGCCCACAACGGGCAACAATTGTTCGGGAGTTAGAGGAGGAATATTGACAGGCATAGTAAATCATCACGGTTATTAGAATGCCGCTATGCTACCGTATCTTCAATCATGTTTTCCAGAAATTACACTATCATTTTTCCCGCAATGAGCCATATTTTCGCTATGATTGGCTCAAGCATTTAACCCTAACAACTTCACATGGATAAAAATTTCACAGGACAGAATTTGAACGGCCGCAGTTTCCGCGGGCAGGATTTGCGCGGCGCGGATTTTTCCGATTGTCAGTTGAAAAGCTGCGATTTCAGCAATGCTGATTTGACCGGCGCCAAATTTTGCCGGGCGACAATGGGGGTCAATAAGCAACGCACTATATTCAAGTGGGCATTGGCTTTCATACTTGGCAGTGCTTGTGGAATTATTTCGTTGATCTTCAATTTTCTTTCTTTTTTCTATATTAATGATGCTTTTAAGAGCCTAACCGGGATCAATGCAACCACAGAGGGTAGCTACAACTTCCTCGCTCTCGTATTATTGCTTGCAGTGAGTACCTGCCTGTCAGTTTGGGTCGCGCTGAAATACCGGGATTTGGCGGATCATTGGGTGGCATTATTTAGCGATAGCGGTAACGGGAGCGGGATTGGTAACGATAGTGGGGACGGTAGGAGCGGTAGTGGGAGCGGCAATAGCGGGAACGGTGGTGTTAGTGATAATGGAAGAGGAAATAAGAGTACTAGTGGAAGCGGACATAGGAGTGCTAGTGCTAGCGGGAGTAGGAGTAGGAATGGGAGTGGCGATAACTATCAGCTATTCGTTATTCGTTATTCGGTTGGTATCTTAATCGCCACGCGATGCAATCCGAAGAACCAATGCTGGCGTTATTGCACCGCAATGCGTTGGCGTGGCGTTGCTGGAGCGGTACGCAATTTGCCGGCGCCACGCTCGCCCATACCGATTTCAGCGATACGGATCTGGCGGGTGCACGTTTTGCCGCTGCCAAGTTCCATCAACCGGATTTCACCCATGCTAAAAACCTGCATTTGGCCTGGATATATGGTTCACCGCTGGAACGCAAAGCAGTGCGCCTGTTATTGACTGACGGTATAGTGGATAACCGGGATTTTTCCCATCTCAATCTGCGCGGCTTGTCGTTCCGGGGATTGAACCTTTCCCAGTGTAACTTTTACCATGCCGACTTGAGCGAAGCCGATTGCAGCGATTGCAATTTGACCGACGCCGATTTTTCCGAAGCGATGGTGCTTGGTGCGCGGTTTAATGGTGCAACAATGACCGGCGCGATCATCGATAATTGGAGCATGGACAAGCAAACGCAATTCGACCGGGTAGACTGCGAATACGTCTACACCCAACGCGACCGCAGCGAGCGCAACCCGCCGCAAGGTGAATTCAAACCCAGCGAATTCAGTAAGCTATACCAGGAAATCGCGAACACCGTGGACTTCATCGCGCATAGCCCGGATGAATTGCAAGCCTTGCTGCGCGCGATCGAAAGCATCAAACAGCAAGGCGGCGATATCGTCATCCAGAGCCTGGAGCGCAAAAACGAATCGGTGGTGGTGCGCACGCAAAGCCATGACAGCATAGACAAGGCGGCTGTGTATGCCGAAGTGAAAGAAAAAATGGCTTTGGAAATGAATTTACTGCAACGAGAACACGAGAAACAATTGCTCACGCAAAAGCTGGAGTTAACCGAAGTCCATCATCACCATGAAACCGAATTGCGCGACAAGCACGACAGCTTGCTGGCGCAGTTTATCAACAAAGCTATGGAAAACCCTAAGGTGGAAATCATGAATGATCATAGCCGTCACATCGAGAACGCGTCGATCAACCATTCCGCCGTTAATCTCGGCGATCACAGTATGGTCAGCAATCATATCGAACAGGTTGCCGATGCCGAGCTGAAAACCGCACTTCAAGCATTACAGCAGTTGCTGGCCAACAGCCACTTGCCAGCCATCGACAAACAAGAAGCCCAGAAAGCCGTCGGCGATCTCGCCGCCATCAGCCATAAACCGGAAACCGGAAACCGAGCGAAAAAGTCTGGCACGGCGCAGCCTGGCATTTTTGAAAGACTTGCACAAAGATCTGTCGAGCGCCGCCGAGCTTGGCGAGCAATATGGCAAGCTGTTGATTAAGGTGATGGCCTGGTTCTAGGCACAGTACTTGAATAGCCTTTGAAGAGTTAGAATCTGTCTTTTAATTCACGAAGAAGGGGTAAAAATGGATCGCACCATCAGCTACAAAGAACGCCGCCACTATAAATACAATTTATTTAAGGAGTTCCAGTATCCAACCAATATTCTCCCCCCGCATGCCATCTCGACCAGATTTATCGATCTCGATTTGAGCGGTTTGCTGACGATCAAAAAGAATTATGCTTGGGATGGCGCCAGCGGGCCGGTTTTCGATACCCAAAAAATCATGCGTGGTTCGCTGGTGCATGATGCTTTGTATCAATTGATGCGTGAGAAATACCTGCCGCAAAAAGCACGTGAAAATGCGGACTGGTTACTACGAGAGATTTGTCTTGAGGATGGTATGCCCAAGTTCAATGCGGATTTGGTTTACCTGGCGGTGGATTTGTTTGGCGGGCTCTATACAAAATCGGATTTGTTGCACGCACCGTAACGATTTAAAGGAAATAAAGAAATGATTATTTGGTTTCACCAACAAAAAACCCCGGAAATCCGGGGTTTTTTGTTATTGATACTCTAATTTATTCAGGCACAATATTTGAAGCTTGTTTACCTTTAGGCCCTGTTGTTACATCAAAGGTAACGCGTTGAGCTTCGCGCAATGATTTAAAACCATTGCTATTGATTGCAGAGAAGTGTGCAAACAAATCTTCTCCACCGTTGTCTGGAGTAATAAAACCAAAACCTTTAGCGTCATTAAACCATTTTACAATACCTGTTGCCATGTTATTTCCTTAATAATTAAAAATTTACGTCTATGGTAATCCATAGTAGCCATCGAATATCAAGGAAAAATGGTCAACCAAAAGCATCACAATTTAATAACTTGAATCCAAAAGACATAGGTAAGATACACGTTTCCTGAAAAAGTTCAAGTATTTATTTATAGCAGCAGCATGACCGCCACATTATTCCAGTTAAAGATGAACCTAGGGAAACGCTGAATAACTCATCGCGCAGTAGAGATCAAGCCGAGTGATCATGTAATATTGCGATAATTTGCCCAATTTTGACCTGAATCGCATCATTTTTTGCATTATTACCCTCATTTCTTGTTTTC
>NZ_JAKFWH010000082.1 GCF_021731985.1 Nitrosomonas sp. | reverse complement strand
ATCAGGCAATTCGGGCGCTTGGCCGACAGCTTTGCCGTATTATATTCAGAATGCTGAAACAAAATCGTGCCTATGAGATACGTAAAAAAATCGACGAAAACACTTGAAAATTCTAGCGGGATGTTCATGTCTACAATAAGGAACTCCAGCTAGCGAATAATAACTCCATTCGCCATTTCCGAATCTCTGGTTTGCTTTGCGATCGCATAGAAAAAATGGTGCTCAGGTCCATAACGAAGAATTCTTATTCTTGCGAAGAATAACCCTGGTCGTCGTACGATGCACTTGATTCAAAAACAAAAAGACCACCGCTTTGGGTGGTCTTTTTGTCTCATATTTTGAGAGATTATTATTAATTAATCTTGATTATTAATGCCCTGGTTTGCTTTTGCCACCAAAAGGACGTGGATCCTGTCCTTCTTTGAGACATTCACCATTACCACCTACTCCAAACTCACATTCACCGGTAGCATTTGGATCACCCATATCGGCGTTTGAACAAGCTGCTAAAAATACTACTAAAGTTGCTGCAAAAATTGATAATTTCATCACTTAAAATCCCTTTTTAAATTGATCATCATTTCTTCATGAGTTTTGAGTATATAACGGAATTGATCAAATACTCAAGTTCATAGCCCAGGGCAATTGGGCTTAAAGAGGCTTTAAAACAGAAACAAGATGAGGTATTAGCTTTATCATTTTGATTTCAAATGATAGAGAAACCGATAGGGTCAATTATTCATCACTTTTCAAGCATTGAAGACCCGAGAGTAGGCAGACAAAAGAAACACCAGTGACAGGATATATTTTTTATCGCCCTATGCGCTGTTATCGGCTATCTGTGGGGTGGACAATTGGGTGGCTATTGAAGAATTTGGCAAAGCCAAGATGGATATGCGAGTGTTTATCAAAGAGAGTAAGAAGAAATAGTCTGAATTTGCTTTTGAATATTGACAATTCAGTTTATGGAAGATCCTGAGGTATAGCAGTTCAAATCGGATCGATCAGTGCAGCTCAATTTTACATTCGAAGTCAATTTGCTGTATAAATCGATGATTTATCCGCCCATTTAAACAGATTTAACTCAGCCACGAAACCCGGCTAAAACATAGCGTGCTTTAATTTCTTTTGTTGGCGTGGATTGAAGAGGAAAGTATCGAAGCGGAGTTCGCGTAAACCAATTTAACAATCATGACAAAACAAACTTATGACGAATCCTCGATCCGGGTCTTGCGCAAACTGGAACCTATCCAGTTGCGTCCGGGCATGTATACCCGCACCACGGATCCGACGCACATGGTGGTGGAGGCTATCGATAATGCTGTTGACGAGGCGATGGCAGGGCATGCCAAGAATATCGAAGTGACGCTTTATCGCGATGGCTCAGTCGCGGTGGCGGATGATGGGCGTGGCATTCCGGTCGGTCTGCATCCGGAAGAGAATATTCCAACCATACAGGTTGTGTTCCAGGTAATTCATTCTGGCGGCAAGTTTGCCAAAGGCGAGGCGGATAGTAGTTACAAATTTACCGGCGGCCTGCATGGCGTTGGTGTTTCAGTAACTAATGCGCTTTCTACCCGTCTGGAAGTGGAAGTCAAACGCGAAGGCAAGCAACACCGTATCGTTTTTGCCGACGGTGAAGTCATCGAACCGTTAACGGTGACCGGCACTTGCGGCGTGCGCAATACCGGTACGGCACTGCGCATCTGGCCCAATACAAAGTATTTTGATTCTCCATCACTCCATCGCGGAGAGCTGGAACATTTGTTACGCGCCAAGGCAATGCTGCTGCCGGGCGTTAAAGTGTTACTCAATATTGAAACTGCCACTGATTTTGATGTCAAGGAATGGCATTTTGAGGGTGGGATCGCGCAGTATCTGGATCAGATGATTGCTGAGGATGAGCCGATTGCGCCGGCATTCTGCGGTGAAAAATATTTGGCTGCGAATGAGACCTTCTCGGACGGTGAAGGAGTGCAATGGGCAATGGCATGGGTTGTTGGCTCCGGCGGCGGCGAATCCTATGTCAATTTGATTCCGACATTGGGGGGCGGGACGCACGAAGCTGGTTTGCGGGATGTTGTGTTTAACAGTGTGCGTACCTTCGCGGAACAGCATGGACTGATGCAGCGCAACGTGAAACTGGCGGCCGAGGATGTTTGGGCCAAGCTACGCTTCGTGTTGGCGCTTAAAATGGTGGATCCAAGCTTTTCTGGCCAAACCAAAGAAAAATTATCTTCGCGCGAGGCGATCAAGCTGGTTGCGGCGGCTATGAAAGATACGTTGGATTTGTGGCTGAACGAGCATGTAGCGGAAGCGACGAAGATTGCCGAACAGGCTATCAAGAACGCCATCGATCGCGGCAAAACAGCTAAAACAGTAGAACGCAGAAAAGGCTCCGGCGTGGCGGTGATGCCAGGCAAGCTCACCGATTCAGAGCTGACCGGCCTCAACGCCGAACTGTTCTTGGTGGAAGGCGATTCCGCCGGTGGATCGGCCAAGGCGGGACGCGACAAAGAGACTCAGGCAGTGCTGCCGTTACGCGGCAAAGGGATGAACAGTTGGGAAGTCGATCAATCGCAGATTCTGGCTAATCAGGAAATCCATAATATCGCGGTGTCGCTGGCGATTGACCCGCACAAGTTAGATAGCGAAGTGGATATGAGCACTTTGCGCTATGGCAAGATTATCATTTTGTCTGATGCCGATGATGATGGCAGTCATATCCAGGCACTGTTGCTCACTTTGTTTTTCCGGCATTTCCCCAAGATTATTCAGCACGGACATGTGTATATCGCCAAACCACCGTTGTTTCGCGTGGATGTACCGGCACAGGGCAAAAACAAGCCGCCGCGCAAGCTGTACGCTTTGGATCAGGTGGAATTGGATATATTGGAAGCGCGCCTGCGTCAGGAAGGCATCAAGGAAGGTAGCTGGACCATTTCGCGGTTCAAGGGTCTAGGGGAAATGGATGCGATTCAGCTCTGGGAAACCACCTTATGCCCGGATACCCGCCGGCTGGTGCGGATAGGCCTGGGTGATGTGGCACATACAGTGGGAACCTTTAATACCCTGATGGGCAAGTCACATGCCAGCGAGCGCAAGGAATTGATTACGATACATGGTAACGAAGTGGAAGCGGATATTTAACGAAAAATGAAAAATTTGGATCTATTTGACGCGCCGGATTCCTCCTTGCCGGCGCAAGTGGCGCTGCAGGAAACCAAACTGCCACCGCCCGTACCGCCCGAGTCTTCTCCGGGCGGAAGTGATAACGACGACAGCAGCATTGATCTGGCTGAATACACGCACCAGGTGTATCTGCGCTACGCCATTAGCGTGGTCAAGGGGCGGGCGCTGCCCTCCGTATCCGATGGCGAGAAGCCGGTGCAGCGCCGCATTCTCTATGCGATGCACCGCCTGGGTCTGATTCAAGGGTCAAAACCGGTCAAATCGGCGCGAGTGGTCGGTGATGTGATCGGTAAATACCATCCGCATGGCGATTCGGCTTCCTATGAAGCGATGGTGCGCATGGCGCAGGATTTTGTATTGCGCTATCCCTTGGTCGATGGCCAGGGAAACTTCGGTTCGCGTGACGGCGATTCCCCGGCAGCCATGCGGTATACCGAAGTCAGACTGACTAAATATGCTGAGTTGCTGCTGTCCGAAGTGGATGCGGGAACCGTGGATTTTCGTCCGAATTATGACGGCTCAGAGCAGGAGCCAGTGGATTTGCCCGCGCGCCTCCCGTTGCTGTTGTTGAATGGCGCATCCGGCATCGCGGTCGGCATGGCGACGGAATGCCTGCCGCACAACATGCGTGAGGTGGGCAATGCAGCGGTTGCGCTGATGCACAATCCGGCGATCAGTGTTGATGATGTATTGCAACACATCCAGGGACCGGATTTCCCCGGCGGCGGTCAACTGATTTCCAGCGCCAGGGATATACGCGAAGCTTATGCCACAGGCCGGGGCATTTTCCGTGTGCGCGCACGTTGGACCCTAGAGCAGCAAGCCCGCGGCCAGTGGCGCATGGTGGTGCATGAATTACCGCCAGGTGTATCCGTGAAAAAAGTACTGGAAGAAATTGGCGAATACGCCGATCCGCAGATAAAAACGGGCAAGAAAGAATTGTCGGTCGAGCAAAAGCAGATGAAGCAATTGTTTCTCGACGCGCTGGAGACTGTGCGCGACGAATCCGGCAAAGATGCTTCCGTACGTATCGTTCTAGAGCCACGTTCTTCGCGTATGCCACAAGAGCAATTCATCGCCCTGTTGCTCGCACATACCAGTCTGGAATCCACGGTACCCGCCAATATGGTCGCCATCGGTTTGGATGGCAGGCCAAATCAGAAGAACATTCTGGAGTTACTGTCCGAGTGGACGCAATTCCGGACCACCACGGTCACTCGTCGCAGCCGGACCAGGCTGGAACAGGTGCAAAAGCGCCGGCACATCCTGGAAGGCCGCATGGTGGTACTGCTGAATATTGACGAAGTCATCAAAGTCATTCGTGAAGCGGAGGACCCCAAGGCCGATCTGATGTTGCAGTTCGGAATTTCCGCCATTCAGGCAGACGATATTCTGGAAATTCGATTGCGTCAGTTGGCTCGTCTCGAAGCCATTCGCATCGAAAAAGAAATGAACGAGCTGAAAACAGAAGAGGAGGGACTGAAGTTTGTTCTCAGCAATGAAACGGCCATGCGCGACATGATCATCGGCGAGATTGAAGCGGACGTGAAGAAATATGGCGACGGCCGCCGCACATTGATCGAAGCAGCGGAACGTGTGGTCGCTAAGGCAGTATCCGTGCCGGATGAGCCCTGTACAGTCATTCTGTCTAAGAACGGTTGGATACGTCAGCGCACAGGCCATGAAGTGGACATGAGCACACTGTCATTTAAGGATGGCGATCAGTTACTGGCGATTGCGCAAACACGTACAGCTCACCCGGTTGTGGTGTTGGACAGCGGGGGGCGTGCCTACAGCCTGTCTTCGATGGACATTCCTGGTGGCCGCAGCGACGGTGTGCCGCTGGCTTCCTTGTTGGACATGCCCCCCAAGGTGAAAGCGGCAATGATGTGCGCCGCAGCGCCGGATACCCAATATCTGTTCAGCTCGTCCGGTGGATATGGCTTTATTGCTACGCTCAAAGACTTGGTATCCCGCCAAAAGGCTGGTAAGGCTTTCATGACGCTGAGCAAAACGGATATTTTGCTGCCACCGGCGAATGTTGCCAATGGTAGTCTGGTCGCGGCATTGGGCAGCAACGGTAAACTATTGTTATTCCCGATCAGCGAAATGAAAGAATTATCGGGCGGGAAGGGCGTTATCATTCTCGGACTGAATGAAAGTGAGTCGTTGATTGCCACGGCGGTGCTAGCAGAAGGTTCGTCGCTTCAGGTTAAAGGAACGGGCGCGGGCAATAAATCATTGCAAAGGGTGCTAAATTGGGAAGAATTGCAACCGTTTGTGCTACACCGGGCTCGCAAAGGAATGCTGACACCGGTTAAGTTCAAGCTAGAGAAGATTGAGGTATGCTGAGCCGGATTTGATTCGGTGGCGACCGGACAAGAGAATACTAGTAGTCAGTCATTAAGAAACTGTTAGCCCCAAGTAGTAATGTCCGCGAGAATGTCCATTCATTGGAGACATCGTTTTTACGTTCCCAGCCGCAAATCCGTCTTAAGACGCTATCGGTCTCTAATCGATCCAGCAAAGCGCGTGTCGTTGGCATGTTATAAATCATTTTCGCCACCAACGCCTTGGCTATGGCTGTACCGTCTTCAGACGGACGACCTGGAAAGCCACGGCTGGAATAGATGAATTCTTCGATGTGCACCAATCCTGTTGTTTCTCCGTTAGTAACCCCAGCTCTTCTGGCAACCATGGAAATAATGATCCTTGCATGTTAAACCATGTTCGGGATAAAGTGTCTCGTAGCTTGATCATCTCATTGATAATGTTGATCTTATAAGCTTATATTTTATCATTTCTGGCAGGTTATTTTTTCTTCTTTGGCCGTTCCAGCTACTAATTCAGCTCGCTTTATTGGGTTTTGCAAGTCTCTCAAGGTGTAAAGTATAAAACAGAAAAAACTTACAAGTTACTGCAAATATATCTTATGAAAATAATTGAATATGTTATCTTTATATCATGCTAAAAACAGAATCATTCATGCTTTCAATAATATATAAATGTTATCTAATAATAAGGATAATAAGTGATTGATGATACATTGAAAAGACGACTAGATTATTGCACGACGCTACCAAGCCTACCTGCGGTTGCCGTCAAAATAATCGAAATGGCCAATGATCCTGATGCCGATATCAGGACAGTTTGTGAATATATTTCTCTGGATCCGGTTCTCGCAGCAAAATTACTTCGCACAGCCAATACCCCTTTGTATAAATCGCGCCGAGTTGCAACGAATATCCGGCAAGCTGTCAGCATTCTTGGAACACATACCGTTCTTGTCATTGCGTTATCTTTCTCATTAGCCAATTCACTCATGACAACGCCTTTGTCAAATAGTAGCGCTGCTTTTGACAGTAATATCTTCTGGCGCCGGTCGATTACATCAGCCCTCGCCAGTCGCGCGCTTGGGGAAAAGCTTGAACTGAATTTTCTGGATGATTTATTTCTGGCCGGGCTAATACAGGAAATTGGTATTCTCGCTTATTGGGTCATCATGCCTGAAGAATATGGCAAAATCTTTGCATCGACTCCTGATCATGACGAGTTGCTTGAAATGGAACGTAAAGCTTTTGGAGCTGGGCATGATGAATTGGGTTACGCGCTTCTCAAAAAATGGCATATTCCGGATTATATCGCCTTATCCTGTATCAACAGTCACTCTCAACCGGAGCCCCAAAATTTAGGGCCAACACTTCAATCGTGTTTGGCTGTATCCCGTTACTTAGCTGATTATTTTCTGTATCCGCACGAAGCTGGAAGAATGATTGCGCTGAATAAAGCTACACAAGATTGGCTTGGATTGGATCCTTCTGCACTCATTGAGGTCATCAAAATTATGGAAGTTGGGTTGAGTGCTGTAGAGGAGCTTTTTGAAATGACTATTCACCATCCGTGCGAAGTAGCGGGAATTCTGGCAGAAGCCAAAGAGTTACTGATGATACACGACCTGTCCAGAATGAAGGATTTGGAAGATAAATCGCAGCGTGATGGATTAACCGGAGCTTACAACCGGACCTATTTCGATGAAACACTGCGGCGCGAATTTAACCTAGCCATGCAATACAATCTGCCTTTGACCATCGCTATTATTGACCTTGATCATTTTAAGAATGTCAATGATACGTATGGTCATGTTGCAGGGGATTCATTATTGGCAACTGTCGTAAAAACACTTTTCGATCAAATTCGTCAGGATGACACGCTGAGCCGTTATGGTGGAGAAGAATTTGCTTTGATTCTTCCAGGCACAACACTTGCTGCCTCAAGAACGCTAATTTCCCGTTTAAAAGATTCCATTGCAGCGATTGCGTATAAATTTGATGGGGGCATTACAATCCAAATTACTGCTTCCATCGGTGTTGCTTCTTATTATGAAAATGCAACACATTTCCAGGAGCCGAGAGATCTGATCAAAGCCGCTGACTACGCGCTTTATGCTGCCAAACACGCCGGCCGCAATCAGATTATGGAATGGAGTGCTAGTTAAGTTTTTCATGACTCAAGCTGTCTTGCATAAAAGAAAATCATAAACCACATGAATCTGATCATTCAAGGACTGGAAGTTAATAATAGTGACTTGCGGGCTTTAGCTAAGCTATCCCAAGCAGATGGAATAGAGCGAATTACCGGCCAAGCGTTCCGATTGACAAATGCCGCTCATGCCAATGATATTTCAGAATATTGCACACAAGCAGAATTGGATTTTGCTTTTGTAAACGCTGATTTGAAGCTTGTCGATTTTAAATTAATTGCGATGGATATGGATTCTACGTTATTAGCTATTGAATCTATTGATGAAATTGCTGACATGCATGACATAAAATCCCAAGTAGCAGCCATTACATTGCAAACCATGCGGGGCGAAATAAGTTTTGAAGAGAGCCTCACCCGTCGTACTGCTTTATTACGAGGCTTGCATCGCGATGCACTGCAAAAAGTCTATGACGAACGTGTCAAACTTAATCCCGGTGCTGAAAAAATGTTGCAACAAGCCAAGCTAGCCGGGTTAAAAACGATGGTCATTTCTGGCGGCTTCACATTTTTTACCGATCGGATTAAAGCCAGATTGGGATTTGATTTTGCGGCTGCCAATGTGCTGGAGATTGAGGAGAATAGACTGACAGGCAAGGTGGTTGGAGAAATTATCGGTAGACAAGGAAAAGCACAAGTATTAAATCAGATTCGTGATGAACTGGGTATTAAGCGTGAGCAGATTATCGCTATGGGGGATGGTGCCAATGATCTGGATATGATGACTGAGGCTGGGATCAGCATTGCATATCATGCCAAACCCATCGTAAGAGATCATGCAACCTATTCGATTGATTATGTCGGGTTGGATGGTGTTATCAATTTATTCAAATAAATTGAATCAACTTGCCTGTCTGTAAGGCGAATTTAATAGTTCGGTTCATACATCAGCGATTTAACATAGCCAGCCAGATCCTCAGGTAAACTGGAATCCGTCAATCCTTCTTGAACTGCCACGCGGCAAACAGCGACAGCAATCGCATGGGATACTTCGCGCACTCGCGTCAGTGCCGGATAAACCGCGCCAGTGCGAATTTCCTGTTGAGTAACGGTGTTTGCCAATACCTCGGCGGCCGCTAAAAACATAGCTTGTGTGACAAGCCGGGATGAGCTGGCGTAAATACCCAGGCCTATACCTGGAAAAATATAAGCATTATTACCTTGGGCGGGCTTAAATAACTGATTGCCGTACTGCACGGCGTCAAAAGGGCTGCCGCTGGCAAAGATTACTCGTCCATCACTCCATTGATAAGCCTGCTCAGCAGTACATTCCGTATGTGAAGTTGGATTCGATAAGGCAATAATGACCGGGTGCTCATTCACTGTGGCCATTCTACGCACAATAGCTTCATTAAAAGTTCCGGCAACACCGGTAGCACCGATTAGTACGTCAGGTTTGATCTCACCGATAGCATCGACAAAACTGCAAGCGGCATGCTCATGTGCAAATGGTTTGATGCGCGATTTAATAGTTTCATTTGCCGCTGTCACCAATCCCTTTCTGTCGATAAACCATAACCGTTTCTGTGCTTGCGATTTGCTCAATCCGGCCGCACAGAAGGCATCGACCATCAATTCTGCAGTACCGCCTGCCGCAGAGCCTGTGCCAAGAAACATGATATTCAAATCGGCAAACTTCTTTCCGGTAATACGGCATGAAGTATAAATACCTGCTAGTGTCACCGCAGCAGTGCCTTGTATGTCATCATTAAAACAGCGAGCTTGTGCACCATACCGGTCTAAAAATTCAAATGCGTGCGGTGTGAGGAAATCCTCAAACTGTATTAATGCATTGGGAAAACGGGATTGCACAGCTCTGACAAATTCATCAACCAGTGACCGGTAGGCATCACCGCTGATTCGTGGATAGGGATAACCTAAATAAAGCGGGTCTTCACGTATTGCTATGTTATTTGTGCCAACGTCCAGCATAATGGGCATGCACTGTGCCGGATGGATACCTGCACAGGCTACATACAGAGCGACTTTTCCAATGGGGATTCCCATACCATTGGCGCCTAAATCCCCCAAACCCAGTATGCGCTCCCCATCTGTAACAACAATCACGCGAATATCTTCTTCTGTCCAGTTTTTCAGAATTGTTGCGATTTCGCCACGATCATCAGGGGTAATATAAAATCCTTGCGGTTTCCTGAAAATGTGTGCAAATTCCTTGCATGCTTCACCGACTGTTGGGGTATAAACCAAAGGCATGATTTCTTCGATATGGTCGATCATTGTTCGATAGAAAAGCCGCTGATTGCGCTCTAGCAGCGCATTGAGAAAAATATATTTTTCAATCGCAGTACTTTTACAACGCATGCTACCCAAAACGCGGTCTATTTGTTTATTGATGCTCGCAACGTCATAAGGAAGGAGTCCACGCAAACCATAGCGTTCACGTTCGTCGCGCGTAAATGCAGTTGATTTGGTGAACGTCGGATCAACCAGTAGCGATTTTCCATATAAATTTTTCATGTTAATTGATACCTCCAGAATAACGGATGGGTCTTGTAATTAACGGTACGATACAAAGTTGCTTATTTTAATTCTAAGTTGGACAATCCAGACAACCATAGATAAACTTGTTTGTCTCAATAAAAAAACACGTGCGGTCGTATTTGTAATACATAGACGCCAGTTTTTTATCTACACTGAGTTATGTTATTCAACTAGTAACGATTCTTTATCCAGAGGTAATCTGAAGAAATTATGAGTCAATCACCATTTCCAATGCCCGATCCCAGTTTATACACTGAAGAAGAAATAGCGCAACTGGTTCATGCCTTTTATGCAAAAGCCAGAAATGATCCTTTATTGGGTCCTATTTTTGAAGCACATGTGATCGATTGGGATGCTCATTTTGTGCAAATGATCAATTTCTGGTCTGCCCAGTTACGTGGCACCAGCCGATTCCGCGGCGCGCCTATGCCGAAACATATCGCACTTCCTGAGCTAACCGCAGAATTATTTGAACGTTGGCTTCAACTTTTCCGGCAAACAACCGAAGAACTGGGTGATCCGGGTTTACAGCAACATGCCAATGCAATTGCCTCATTTATTGCCGGCAGGTTGTGGCAGGGTTATCAAATGAGTAATTACCCGGATAAACAACCCGTAGCGCTTCGTATCGCATAACTTTTTATAATTCTTATTAAGATCATATTGAAAAGCATCAAAAGCAAAATTATCGTTTTTTCAATACTAGCCACGCTGATACCTTCACTGGGGCTGGGCATATTATCGTTTCAACAGAATGAAACGATGATCAGCGAGAATGTAACACGCGAGTTGCGTGCCTTGGCGAATTATGCCAGCCGGGGATTAGATTTATGGATTAAAGAGCAAATTCTTGTTGTTCGCGAACTTGCAACGTCTAAAATTCTTATTGAAGGGCTATCTTCAGGATCTCAGCCTCAGAAAAATAAGTTCATCAAACAGCAGAAAGCATTAGAACTCTATTTGAAGTCTGTGCATAAGCGACTGGAAACAGTATTGGAATTAACGGTAGTCGATGCCGAAGGTGAAATAATTGCCAGCAATGTGGATTCGCCTTTTCCAGTGACGCTTTCTCAAAATTGGCCGCAAGACGCATCCTCTCAAGGAGATGTTGTTGTGCCGCCACAATGGAATGCGAATTATGCAACGGCGATACTGAGTATTTCGGTTCCTGTGTTATCGGTGGATGATTTTATCTTAGGTGCACTGATCGTAACGTTTGATTTGCGTAGTATTCAGCCAAGTTTAAAAGATAAAATAAAATCACCACCTGGTGACGTTCTTCTATTAGATAAAGATGGATTTGTCATGTTGGCCAGTGATGTTTCGATTATCAATACAGATACCCCAGTATCACTTGAGCCTGACGTATTAAAACGATTGCAGGATAATCCGGGGGAATTTGAAGTATTTTATGGACCACGGCAAGAGAATGTAGCGGGTTTGGCTTATATGTCCGAGAAACCGCCCATAACAATAATCGCCAACAGAAGTCATAAATTGATCTATGCTGCTTGGGAACAGCAGCGTGATCTTTACATTGGTCTGATCAGTATCATCATCTTTGTCGTCACTACAATCGCTTTCCGGATGAGTCATGCCATCGTGGCACCTTTACAAAAATTAATTGATGCGACTGAGAAGATTGTAAAAGGCGATCTTAACGTTGAATTAACTAATACACGGCGTGATGAGCTTGGTCAATTGACGCGAATGTTTAATCAGATGACCGACAAGTTACGTCAGAACCAAGCTGAAATTACAGCAGCCAGTGTTGCTATGCAACAAAAAAATCAGTTGTTGGAAACACTCTCGGCAACGGATAGTTTGACAGGGCTATATAATCGCAGCAAGCTGAACTTGATCATCAGCGAACAGTTGGCTCGATATGAACGGACAAGGCGCCCTTTTGCTGTACTCATGATTGATGTCGACTACTTCAAAACACTCAATGATAGTCTCGGTCATGTTGTCGGTGATGAAGTAATAGCCGCGATAGCGAAAAATATTTCACAATGCATTCGCAATGTTGATTTTGCCGCGCGTTATGGTGGTGACGAGTTCATGATCATTTTAACTGAGGCGAATGTCGATGAAGCGATGAAGACAGCGGAGCGTATCCGAGCACATGTGGCCGATGTGTACTGCAGTACATTAGATAAAATACTCCAAGTGACACTCAGTATTGGGGTCATTCAAAGTGAATCTCAGGATAAATCCGTAACTTCTCTGCTTTCCAGGGTTGATAGTGCGCTGTATGAAGCCAAACATGCTGGGCGCGACCAAGTTTATTGCATGCAACCACAGCCCAATACTGCAACATAAGTGCAGCTATGGACTGTGGTTATTCTCTATTTCAAGCGTTGTGCTAAGAATCCAACCTTGCTTGCCTTCAATCTGAACTCGAAGCCACGAACCAAGACTGGCATTTGCTGTCAGTGTCGCATCTTTTTTCAGGGTAACTAATATTGGCGCACGGGTATTGGGTTCTTTACGCAAATTGACATTTGCCTTGGCGCGTAATTTTATCGGCGGATGAAATTCGAGCAGGGAATTATTTTCAATGGATGTTCTCTTGCGATCCGAATTGGTTATCAAATCAATCAAATGTTTGGCTTGTGCAATATGATTCATGGCTTGAGCATATTGATCTTTTTCATAAAATACAGATGCAGTTTCTACTAAATGTTGTGCCTGTATCTGCAATATTTGATCCGCTGCAGAAATTTTAACTTGCTTCAGGTTTTCTAATGCCACTTCGATTTCTGCAATTGCAGAGGCTGTGCTTGGTTTTGTAGCTAATCTATGTAGTTTCACTTGTGTGCGAGTAGCTTCTTTATTGACTTCTCGTAGTGCCTGTGCTTGACTTTGTTGGCGCATTTGCTGACTTTTGATCAATTCATCTTTTTCAGCAATCACTTTCTCCAAATGCGCGATCTTATTCTTCAAACCTTCATCTTGGGATACTGTCACCGGTATCGGTTCAATAATTTGAATGGGAGTTGGTTCCTGCGAAGCGCATCCTGCCAAATGCAATGCAAGCAAGCCAAAGATCATTTGATTCAATAACAGGCTGGGAATTTTTAATGGATAAAATGACATGGCTTGCAACAAAAAATTTTTCATTTTGTTTCTCGCTAACCTTGAGCAATTCAGCATATTATTTTTCCGGTAGTGATTTTCAGTATATTCGTATCGGCACATAAAATTGGAATGTGAGATTGGGATGATTTTAATGAGATCATAAATGAAAAGAAATTTTCATTGAATCTTTTATAATCCGATTAATTAAGTTGTAAAACAGAGAAGATTGATAGAAACAAAATGTACTCAAGAACTATTGAATCCCCTAAGCAATTAAGCGATGCGCAAATATTGAGAGCTCGGAGTTGTATTAGATGATAAATCAATTCATCATCACCGTAGTAATGATTTGTAGGAATTATTGTTATTTTTCTATCACACTTGACAGTATTAGACAAAGATATGTCAATATGAAGTCTGTTAAGAGACTTTTTTGTTTCAACGAAGTTCTTGAACACATTATTTTTGTGAGGGTGCCATGTATCAGCGAATTTTAGTACCAATTGATGGCAGTGCAACTTCTGATCGCGCATTGGATGAAGCCATTAAATTTGCACAACAACAAAATGCACAGGTGGAAGTGATACATGTATTAGAAGATATTTGGTATTTTGATAATGAGGATTATCTAAATTATGCGGAGTTAATCCAATCCATGAGAGATATTGGAGAAAAGATACTGGCGCGGGCGCAAAAGAAATTGCAGCAGGCTGGTGTGACAGCCGAAATAAAGTTACTTGAAACACAGGGGGAGCGGATTGCCAGTGTTATCGCTACTGAGGCAAGGAATAACCTTGCAGATTTGATCATTATCGGAACGCATGGCCGATCTGGTTTTAGCCGCATGTTAATGGGGAGTATTGCGGAAGGTGTGGTACGAACAGCGCATATTCCGATTCTTCTGATTCGCGGGAATTGATGTCTTGAAGTTCAAAGATCGTTATCACTTAACGAGATGAAAGCATTCGCGATTAAATAGTTAACACTTTTAATAACAAGTTAGAATATGGAAAATTATGAAGCGCTATTAGCAACCGTTGCATTAATGATGGGTGCTTCCTGGGCAAGTGGTATCAATCTGTATGCTGTGTTGTTGGTGCTAGGCTGGGGCGGGTCAACAGGTCATATCGATTTACCCGCCGAATTATCGGTATTGGAAGATCCATTGGTGATTGCGGCTGCTGGTATTATGTATTTCATAGAATTTTTTATGGACAAGATACCGGGTATGGATTCCGTATGGGATTCTATTCAAACCTTTGTTCGTATCCCGGCTGGTGCTATGCTGGCAGCGGGTGCAGTTGGCGACGTGACGCCAGCGCTCGAGATTGCAGCAGGTATTTTGGGCGGTGGCGTGGCTGCAACGAGCCATGCAACCAAAACAGGTACTCGGCTATTGATTAATACATCGCCTGAGCCATTTACGAATTGGTCAGCCTCTATTGGAGGGGACCTGCTTGTGCTTTCGGGAATGTGGGCAGCTTTAAAACATCCCGAGATCTTCCTTATTTTGTTTGTTATTTTCTTGGGTTTTTCAATTTGGTTTTTACCTAGATTATGGTGTTTAATTAAAGTGTTGCTCTCAAAAATAGGAAAATTTCTCGGATTAATAGGAGCAGCACAGCTTGTTGTGCCCAATGAATCAGGTTCTCGTACTCCCGAGACGGAATTGCAGCAACCTGATCGGGTAACAACATTAGAGCGCTTGGAACAATTAAGAAACAAAGGCATGCTCACGGAACAGGAATTTGAGCAGCAGAAAAATAGTATTCTTAAAGGGAACATTCATTAGGCTAATTTTGCCGTTACGTATGCCTTTCCATAACACCGCAATTCTCTCGCTCATGGTTAAAGTAACCAGTTGCTAACGTTATCTCCTTAAAAATACTATGCAACGCCGGTGGGATATTTTTTGTACGATTATCGATAACTTTGGCGACATTGGTGTATGTTGGCGTCTGGCACGGCAATTAACACAGGAGCATCAGCAGGCGGTACGGCTTTGGGTTGACGATCTGACGAGTTTTTCTTGTATAGCACCGGATGTTAATCCCGAGATTCAACAGCAGGTAGTGCAGGGTATTGAAATCTGCCGTTGGCAATGCGTGTCCGTCGAAGTTGAGCCAGCTGAAGTTGTGATCGAAGCATTCGCTTGTGAATTGCCTGATGTTTATGTGGCGGTGTTGTTACAAAGAAAAAAACAACCGGTTTGGATTAATCTGGAATATCTCAGCGCTGAACCTTGGGTGATTCAATGTCATGGTCTGCCATCACCACATCCACGCCTACCGATAATCAAAACATTCTTTTTCCCTGGTTTTGTGCAAGGTACCGGTGGATTATTGCGCGAAAAGAATTTAATTGCGCAAAGAAGCATTTCTAGTTCAACTGCAGAGCGTGCATTTTTGCAGCGTAAAGGTTTACAAGCGCGAAAACCGGGTGAAATACGCATTTCACTGTTTTGTTATGACACTGCGCCGGTAACTAAACTTATTCGAATATTGTCTGAATCTTCAAAGCCAGTTTTGTTAATTGTGCCAGAGGGGAGTGTGGCTGGAAGCATAGCGTTTCTGCTAAACGATTCATCATCATGGAACAAGAAATTGATTCAGTATGAGCAATTAACCGTCCAGATCATTCCATTTATGGAACAGGCTGATTATGATCTACTACTTTGGAGTTGTGATTTTAATTTTGTGCGCGGTGAGGATTCCTTTGTGCGCGCGCAATGGGCAAGTAATCCATTTGTCTGGAATATTTACCCCCAAGCAGAAGGCGCGCATTGGAAGAAGCTGGACGCGTTTCTTGATCTATATACCGCAAATATGCCGGAGGAAATGGCAGATGCAGTGCGTGAGATATGGGCTTGCTGGAATGGCAGATACGAAATAAACAGCGCTATTTGGTTGAACTACTTTTCCTTCCGTGAAGCTCTAACGGAACATAATAAAGACTGGGTTAAGCAATTATTGAAACAAGATGATTTAGCATCCAGTCTGGCGCAGTTTGCTGAAAATAAGCTATAATTTACCGTTTATGAATTTGATGTTTGCTGATATAAAACAACATCAACCTTGCTTATAATTTAATTTTGGAATTGAAATATGAAAACCGCAATGGAACTACGCTCAGGTAATGTCGTAATGGTTGGTAATGATCCTATGGTCGTGCAACGGGCAGAATTTACCAAATCTGGCCGTAATGCGTCTGTGGTTAAGATGAAGCTGAAAAATTTGTTTTCCAGCACCACAATGGAAACTGTTTACAAAGCGGATGAAAAATTCGATTTGGTTGTTCTGGATCGCAAAGAGTGCACTTACAGCTATTTTGCAGATCCACTATACGTTTTTATGGATGTCGACTATAACCAGGTTGAAGTGGAGGCTGACAATATGCCAGATGTTTTGAATTATCTGATTGATGGTATGGAAGATGTTTGCCAGGTTACTTTTTATGAAGGCAAAGCCATTTCCGTTGAATTGCCCAATACGATTGTGCGCGAAGTTGAATACACCGAACCGGCAGTAAGAGGGGATACATCAGGTAAAATCATGAAGCCAGCACGTCTTGTAGGGACTGGATTTGAGATTTCCGTAGCTGCTTTTGTAGAAATTGGTGACAAAATTGAAATTGCTCCACAAAATAACGAATTCAGAAAGCGTGTTTGATGAGTTCTCGGATTTAAAAAGGTGGCGTTAGCTATCTTTTTTATTGGGTTGTTAGCTGGCAATAACCTGTATATCCGGTTCAATGGTTTTTAACATATTTTCGATCCCCCTCAGCGTACCGGAAATGGAACTGGGGCAAGTGCCACAAGCGCCTTGGTAGTGGATATGCAAGATATTGCCTTCGAGTCCTAAGATATGCAAATCACCGCCATCGTGCTGCAGGTACGGCCGTACTTCCTCATCTAGCAAAACATTGATTTTTTCCAGGCGCAACTGATCTTCTGGGCTTAAATCAGCGAGCACATTGCTGGCAGCGGCCACCGTTTCGGCTGATTGCGCCGAGGCGGCGGGCGCTGCCCGAATTGGATCGGCAATTTCACGCGCCAGGTCTTGCCAGTTGGCTTCTCCATCCTGAGTGACTGTGATCCATTGATCGATATAAAAAACATTCGTAACATGATCAATATCGAATAATGCGGCAGCCAGGGGATCATCTTGAGCGGCTTCAGCGTTATCGTACGATCGTGCAATTCCCCATGTCAGAGGTTCTTTGAGGATAAATTTCAAAGCATTTTTGTTAGGTGTTCCTTCAATATCAGCAATTTTTGGCATTTTAGTTTTTATCAATACTGAGTATGCAATTATTATTCAGGAAAATTATTTGGGTATATAAGGATTGCGGCGGAATCAAATTGAATCAACATATATGCGATCTAACTTTGCGTGCTACTAAATCAAACTAGGATTTACTCGATACTACCGCGTGCGCTGAATCATGATTTTCTTCAGTTGATGCGCTGGTTATCGAGTTGAGTGCGGCATGTAGGGTATGCCACGGTAAGATTGCACATTTAACGCGTGTTGGCAGATCGCGGATACCGGAAAAGACCGTCAGGCGTCCAAGGTGATGCGGGTGAGTGGTATCCAATTTCCCAGTCGCTAATTCACGAAACTCATGAATGAGTGTTTCTGCGTCTAAACGAGATTTTCCCTTAACAGCTGCTGTCATCATTGAGGCGGAAGCCTTGCAAATTGCGCAGGACTCACCTTGGAAAGCAATGTCATTGATCTGATCATTCTCTAGCTGCAGGGTAATATCCAAACGATCGCCACATAAGGGGTTATGCCCCACTGCTTGGTGGTTGGCGTGATCCAGCTTGCCATAATTACGTGGTTTTCTGTTATGGTCGAGAATGACTTCCTGATACAGTGAATTGGTGTGCATTATAAAAAAACCTTTTGGACATTCTTAATGCCAGCGACTAAGGCATCTACTTCTGTTTTTTTATTGTAGAAGGCGAATGAAGCACGGGAAGTGGCTGGCACATTAAAACGCTGCATCACGGGCTGTGCACAGTGATGTCCTGTGCGAACGGCAATACCATCCTGATTGAGAATCGTGCCGATATCATGCGGATGAATGCCGTCGATCGTAAATGAAATGACGGCTGTTTTTTCTGCCGCTGTGCCAATAATCTTGACACCTGGAATATCGTTCAGGCGCTCCGTCGCATAGTTAAGTAAGGATAACTCATAGGCAGCGATACGCTCGATACCAATAGCCGACAAGTAATCAACAGCAGCACCAAAGCCAATTGCAGCGGCAATAGGTGGCGTGCCTGCCTCAAATTTATGTGGGATGGTATTGTAGAGTGTTTCTTCAAAAGTAACCGAAGCAATCATGTCGCCACCGCCTTTAAAAGGCTGCATGGATTCCAGTAAAGCGGCCTTTCCGTAGAGTATGCCTACACCGGTTGGGCCGCAAAGCTTATGCGCAGAAAAGGCATAAAAATCGCAATCGAGAGCTTGAACGTCAATGGTGATATGCGGTGCTGCTTGCGCACCATCAATCAGAACAGGAACGCCGTGTTGGTGAGCAAAATCAATCATGCGCTGGACGGGATTAATGGTGCCGAGTGCATTCGATACGTGAATTAGGCCAACAAACTTGGTGCGTTCGTTAAACAGCTTCTCATATTCATCAACTTCCAGTTCACCCTTGTCATTAATTGGAACGACACGAATTTTTGCACCCTTCTCATTGGCGAGCATTTGCCAGGGTACGATATTGGAATGATGTTCCAAAGTGGTCAGAATGATTTCATCGCCAGCTTTGATAAACTTACGTCCGTAGCCGTGCATGACCAGATTGATGGAATCGGTTGTGCCGCTGGTAAAGATAACTTCTCTATCTTCACGGGCATTGATGAATTGCTGGAGTTTGCAGCGTGCGGTGTGATACTCCATTGTGGCGACTTCGGACAGATAATGAACAGCACGATTGATATTCGCATGCTGCGTAGTCTGATAGCGTACCAAGCGATCAATAACTTGTTGTGGCATTTGACTGGACGCTGCATTGTCGAGATAGACAAGTGGCTTGCCGTCTATTTTAAGCTTCAAAATCGGAAAATCTGCGCGAATCTTTTCCGCATCAAAATCGACGGAAATCTCAGGTTTCAGAGAGACTGTGGCTGGGCTCATGATTAGTTACTTTGAGTTTGACTAAGAACGGCCTGTTCCAATTGTTGCCTGAGCGAAGTGACAGGAATACGGCTGATGATTTCTGCGCCAAATGCGTAGGTTAATAGATTGCGTGCGGCTTTTGCTGATAAGCCGCGACTTTCCAGATAAAAAATCTCTTCTTGATCCAATTGCCCGACGGTTGCACCGTGCGCGCATTTAACATCATCGGCAAAAATTTCCAGTTGCGGTTTGGTGTCTACTTGAGCTGTCTTGCTAAGTAACAAGTTGCGACTGGATTGCGATGAGTTTGTCTGCTGCGCATGAGGACGTACGATAATTTTTCCATTAAACACAGCGTGTGCGGCATCATCGACAATGCATTTATGTTGCTGGCGGCTGGTACCGTTGGGTTTGGCATGATTGATGCAGGTATGCGTATCCGCCAGCTGACGCTCTGAAATCAGCGTCAACCCATCAATGACACATTCTGCTGCCTCGTCAGTTAACCGGACATTCAAGTTATAGCGGGAAATCTGCGATCCCAGTGAAATGCTGGTAGATTGGTAATTGCTTGCATGGGCAAGCGACACTGCACAGTTTGCCAAATGAAATGCCTGTGTGCTTTCACGCTGGATTCGAATATGCTTGGCGTGTGCATTGGCAGCCAGGCTGATTTCTGTTACAGAATTGGTGATATAAGTTGCTTGTTGAAGCGCTACATAATCCTCAATAAGCGTAACATTGCTTCCTGCTTCACCAATCAATAAACAACGCGGATAACTGGTTACTTCATTTTGAGTTGCAATAAACAGCAAGTGGATTGGTTCCGCAATGGTGATATTCTTTGGAACAATGATCAGTGCGCCATCGCGTAGGAAAGCTGTGTTTAGTGCTGCAAATAAGTTGTTGTCAAATTGAACGTATTGTCCCAAGTGAGATTCCAGAACTGATGCATGCGTTGCTACAAATGCTGGTAAGTTGCCAATTACAAGTGCCGCAGGGTCAATAATGGTCGATAAGTTTGGGGAATAATGACCATCTACAAACACCAAACGGTGTTTTGCTTCCTTCAAGGTCAAGTGTTCAATGTTATGCGCTTGTAGGTTACATTCCGGTTGTGACGGTTGATAGGGTAGGCGGGATAACGGTGAAATGTCTGTAAAGCGCCATTCTTCATCACGCCGGGTCGGCAATTTCTGTGTGCCGACACGATCAATTGCTTGGGTGCGTAATTGATTTAACCACGATAGCGATTCAGTTGGTTTTATCGGCCAAGATTTAAGCAGACATTCGAGATAATCGGTGTTGGCTAGATCATTCATGCGATTACTCCGGTAACCGATTTGTTTGCATTAACCCAATCATAACCACGTGTCTCCAGCTCCAACGCCAGTTCCTTCCCGCCTGTCATGACGATGCGGCCTGCTTGCATGACATGTACAAAATCAGGCACGATATAATCCAGCAAGCGTTGGTAATGCGTAACCAGAATCATTGCATTGTTTTTATTGGCGATTTGATTGACACCACTGGCCACTGTTTTAAGTGCGTCGATGTCAAGTCCGGAATCTGTTTCATCCAGAATGCTCAGTGTGGGTTCTAATAATGCCATTTGTAGAATTTCGTTGCGCTTCTTCTCGCCACCTGAGAAACCTTCATTTACGCTGCGATCTAAGAAATCAGGATTCATTTCTAGCAGCTTCATTTTTTCACGTACAAAATCATCAAATTCAAGAGGATCCAGCTCTTCTTTACCACGTTTTGTTTGTACAGTATTGTAAGCGAGGCGAAGAAATTGCGTGTTAGCAACACCCGGAATTTCGATCGGATATTGAAATGCCAAAAATAATCCGGAACGAGCGCGTTCTTCAGGTGGCAGCTCTAATAAGTTATTGCCTTCAAACTGAACTGACCCGCCGGTGATTTCATATGCTGAATGACCAGCTAACACTTTTGCAAAGGTACTTTTGCCTGATCCATTTAAACCCATAATGGCATGTATTTCCCCGCTTTTAACAGTAAGATCAATGCCTTTTAGAATCTCAGTGCCATTGATACTCGCGCGTAATCCTTGAACAGAAAGAATGGCTCTGCTGTTTTTATCAATCATCCGACACTTCCCTCCAGCTTGAAGCTCAGAAGTTTTGTGGCCTCAACGGCAAATTCCATCGGCAGTTGCTGAAACACATCCTTACAGAACCCGTTGATAATCATTGAAACCGCTTCTTCGGCATCAATGCCGCGTTGTGAGAAGTAAAAAAGCTGATCTTCGCCAATTTTAGAAGTAGAAGCCTCATGCTCAACGATTGCGCTGTTGTTGTGTACTTGTATGTAGGGAAAAGTATGTGCACCCGATTGATCGCCAATCAGCATGGAGTCACATTGCGAATAGTTGCGTGCGCCCTCTGCAGTTGGCGTAATGCGTACCAGGCCGCGATAGCTGCTGTTTGAATGACCCGCTGAGATACCTTTGCTGACAATTGTGCTACGTGTATTTTTTCCGAGATGAATCATCTTGGTGCCGGTATCAGCTTGTTGATAATTATTAGTGACTGCAACCGAATAAAATTCACCGACAGAATTATCCCCGCGCAAAATACAAGAGGGATATTTCCAGGTAATTGCAGAGCCGGTTTCTACCTGTGTCCAGGAAATTCTTGAATTGATGCCTTTTGCCAAGCCACGTTTGGTTACAAAATTGTATATCCCGCCCACGCCATTTTCATCACCGGCATACCAGTTTTGAACTGTTGAATACTTAATATCCGCATTATCTAGTGCGATTAATTCAACAACTGCTGCATGCAATTGGTTTGTATCAAACCGGGGTGCGGTGCAACCCTCAAGATAGCAAACAGACGCGCCTTCTTCAGCAATGATCAAGGTTCGTTCAAATTGTCCGGATCCTTCCGTATTAATGCGGAAATAGGTGGATAAATCCATTGGACATTTGACGCCTTTGGGTATGAAACAGAAAGATCCATCGGTAAATACTGCAGAATTTAAAGCCGCAAAGTAGTTATCACCTACTGGAACTACAGATCCTAGATATTTTTGGATGAGCTCCGGATGATTTTGTACTGCCTCCGAGATGGAACAGAAAATAATACCTACCTCAGCAAGTTTTTCCTTATAGGTAGTGGCCACTGAAACGCTATCAAAGATGACGTCGACAGCGACACCTGCAAGTGCTGCGCGTTCGTGCATGGGTACACCGAGCTTCTCAAATGTGCGCAGTAATTCAGGATCAACTTCATCCATACTGGCTAGTTTTTGTTTTAGTTTGGGTGCTGAATAGTAGCTGATTGATTGAAAATCAATTTTTGGATAATGAACATTTTGCCATTCTGGTTCAGTCATTGCTAGCCATTTCTGATAGGCTTTTAGGCGAAATGACAAGAGCCATTCGGGCTCATTCTTTTTAGTCGAAATTAATCGGATGATATCTTCGTTCAGTCCTTTGGGTGCGATATCGGATTCAATTTCAGTAACGAAGCCATGTTTATACGGTTGATTAACCAGATTTTGCAGTACTGCGCTCATTTGGTTTGTTCCTTTATTTTAGTATCTTTAGTTTTGAAACAGATATTTTAAATTGCTTAACAGTCAGGTCAGGTTATTTGTAAACAGAAAAAACTGCATTTGAAACTACAATGGGTCAAATCTTGGCAGATTCTTTCACGTTAAAACTATCACCACAGCCACATGTGTTATCGATATTAGGATTGATAAACTTGAAAGAGCTATTGAGGCCTTCCTTGGTAAAATCAATTCGAGATCCATCTACATAAGGTAAGCTACTTGTATCAACAACTACTTTTGTTTTATGGGATTCAAATAATTGATCATCTGATTTGATCTCATCCGCATAGTCGAATATGTAAGAAAATCCTGAACAGCCGGATTTTTTAATCCCAATTCGTAACGCAAGCCCTTTGCCTCGTTTTGCAAGTTGCTGTTGGATATGCTTTGCGGCATTTTCAGTTAAGGTAATTGACATAACATTAATTCAATACAGTATTCTCAATTTGATTAAAATTATCAATGTACTTATATATCGTCTGATCCATATGATCAGACGTACTCTTTACATCGACTATCACAAAACGATTGGACACAAGCCTGATTAAATTGTTCAGTATAAAAACTTGTAAAGTCATTATGATGATATCTCCAGAAATCGAGATTTTTAACCGGCGACACTTCATTTATGCAGCGTTTGTTTCGCGCATATCAAGAAGCGGGATAATGGCGTCGTTTTGTTGATTTATCTGATTGTCAACAAGTTCCTTGAGTGTTACAGCGCCAAGGTATTCAAAAATAAGGTCGTTTAATTTCGCCCATAAGTCGTGAGTCATGCACTTTCCATCGTTATGGCAATTCTCTTTACCGCCACACTGTGTTGCATCAATAGGTTCATCAACAGCAAGAATAATGTCAGCTACCGATACTTTATCTAAATCTTTTGCAAGGCAATAGCCACCTCCCGGTCCACGCACACTATCTACAAGTTCAGATTGACGCAATTTTGCGAACAATTGCTCCAAATAGGATAGTGATATTTTTTGCCGCTGACTAATATCTGCCAACGTCACGGGATGGTTGCTTTGTTGTAGAGCAAGATCTAATAATGCTGTTACCGCAAATCTGCCTTTTGTTGTTAATCTCATGATGGACTCCTTTTAAAAATCGGGTGGGTTGATTGTTAAAAATAAGTGCTTGCATGGATAATACCCGATTGATTTAGTCAACTATACAATACCCGATTGATTTAGTCAACTATGCATGTATGAGTAAATAAGCTGCTGGGATGCTAAGAAACAGTAGATAATCCTCTATTTTCATCTAAGGTATAGGGTGGATGCGGGTTACCTTATGTTTCATGCGAGAAAGCTGAATAATCTGGTCATCTTCGCAATCTAAATTCTGTTCTTCGATAGATAAGCTGCTGGAAGAAATAGTACAATGTCATCTTCGCTGATGTGAATAAATATATTCATCAATTATTGGTCTGATTTTAAAGTAGACAGAAAAAGGAAAAAGGGAGTATGGATGATTGAACCGGCTAGACAGACATTATTGTACTGTGCGAATTTATTCCATTCGAGATTCGATTAGCTTTGTACGATGAAGCGACTTGATCGATTTGAAATAGTGATAGCAGAGATAAGTTGTATCAGTTTGCTGTATCCCGCAAAAATAGTCTTGTGATGAATATGCGATTTTTTCAGAATATATTCATTTTGGCTCTGTCGTCCATGTTGCCGCTAACCAGCTTGGCGAATGAGTTATCCGTTAAACCCGAGAACGGACAAAAGCCAATAATCAAACCGCAAAAGAAGCCAGTGCAGATCGAAGCCGATCGTATCACAGGCTATTACAAGCAGGAAATTGAAGCAACCGGTGACGCTGTATTACATCATGGCGATAATGTACTCACCGCGGACCGCATGAAATACTATCAGCAGACTGAAGATACCGAGGTTGAAGGAAATGTACGTCTGGAAAGACCTAAAGATACCTTGAAAGGTGAGCATCTTCAACTTAATCTGAAAACTGAAGAAGGCTATCTAACAGAGCCGCGTTATTTAATGAAAGAAGGGAAAGGGCGTGGTGCTGGCGACATGCTGTTATTTGAAGGTAAAGATAATTACCGGTTAAAGGAAACCAATTACACGACATGTCCGGAAGGTGACAATGGTTGGCATATTCGTGCCAAAGAGCTGGAGATTGATAACAAAAATGAAGTAGGCACCGCACGTCATGTCAGTGTTGTATTTAAAGATACGCCCATACTGTATTCGCCTTGGATAGATTTCTCCTATAGTGGCAAACGCAAATCAGGAATGCTGGCACCTGTTGCGGGATATAATGTAAAAACCGGCTTTGATGTCGCGCTTCCGTTTTATTTAAATATTGCGCCCAACATTGATGCCACCATAGCGCCACGCATTATGACTGAGCGTGGTTTCTTGCTGAGTAACGAAGTGCGGTATATCGGCAATAAGAACATGAATGGCCACCTGCAGTTCGACATTCTTCCGCATGATATCCACACCAATCAGACCCGCTGGGGTGTTTTATTCACACATACACAAAATATTGGGAAAGGCTGGCAAGGATTTCTTAATTACAACCAAGTTTCGGACGATCGTTATTTTCGTGAACTTACGCCCAATCTTGCTCAAACCAGCTTGACCAACTTGTCGCAACAAGGCGGAGTCTCTTATAACAGTAGATTGGGAACAAACGGTGCAGTGAGTTTCACCGGATTTGCGCAGCGCTTTCAAACAATCCAGGATCCGCTGGCGCTGTTTGTTTCTCCTTATGAACGTTTGCCGCATTTTTCCATGAATGCCATTAAACGTGATGTAGGGAAAATGGATTTTGAGCTCAACAGTAGCTGGACAAACTTTTATCATCCTACCCTCGTCGATGGAAAACGCTTTGTATTTTATCCCAGTGTCAGTGTTCCATTACGCAATGAATATGGCTACATTACGCCTAAGGTCGGCTTGCATTATACTCAATATAGTTTGAGTACACCGGTAGAAAATAAAGGGGAAAGTATCGATCGTGCTATCCCAATTTTCAGCGTAGACAGCGGTATCGCATTTGACCGGAAGCTGCAATTAGGCGACAGGAATTTTGTCCAAACTCTGGAGCCGCGCATATTTTATACCTATGTGCCATACCGGAATCAAAATTATCTGCCGAATTTTGATTCGGCGGTTAATGATTTTAGTTTTGCGCAAATGCTCACTGAAAATCGATTCAGCGGCAGTGACCGCATTAATGATGCCAACCGTGTTACAGTCGCATTGACATCGCGTTTCGTTGAACAGGATACAGGAATTGAGCGTTTGCGGCTTGCGGTAGGGCAACAAGTCAATTTTACCGATCCCAGAGTATTGCTCCTTCCTCCCCAAGTTACCAGCGGAAAGTCTGATTTTATTGCGGCTATTTCAGGACGTTTGACACCCCACGTCAGTACCGATTCCAGCATTCAGATGGATGAATCCAAATTTTGGATTGAGAAGGTGCGTAGTGGTATCAGCTATCAACCGGAACCGGGTAAGGTACTTAATTTTGGCTACCGGTTTACACGTAATGTTCTGGAACAGGTGGATACTTCATTTCAATGGCCAATTTCCGGGAATTGGCACGGCGTTGCCCGGGCAAATTATTCGCTGAAAGATGACAAAATCATCGCAGGATTGGCGGGTTTTGAGTACAACGCATGTTGCTGGGCTTTACGGTTTGTCGTGCAGCGGCTGACAACGGCAACGCAAACTACAACCACGGCAGTTTTTGTGCAACTGGAATTAAAGGGTCTAATGGGAATCGGCAATAATCCATTGCAGGCGCTGCAACAAAGTATTCCGGGGTATACCAGCGTTCACTGATCATTGATTTGCCTCACCAATCGTATTCATCAAGTATCGCCAATCTATGCATAACAGAAACTATTCCTGCATCTTTCTATTGCTCGTTGCATTCCTATCTGCTCATGTTACCGCAGAAGAGTTGGAATCTATTCCAGCTGCAAAATCGATTAATCATATCGTGGCAGTTGTCAATGAAGATGTTATTACCCGGCAGGAGCTTGATGAAGCCATCAAAATAGCTATCGGCAGACTGCAGCAGCAAGGCGCTCAATTGCCTAATCAACAAGCATTGGAAAATCAGGTACTGGAATCTTTAATAAGCAAACGTATTCAGTTACAGCATGCAAAGGAAGTGGGATTGTCAGTTGGTGAAAGTGAGTTAGATGAGACCATTCTCCGTATTGCTGAGGAAAACAAATTGTCTTTGCCGGAATTCTATGTTGTGTTGGAAAAGGACGGAATCAGTTATAACAAGTTCCGCGATGAGATTCGCGAGGAAATGATCATGGCGCGGATGAAGGAGCGGGAAATTAAAAATCAGGTGAATGTTACGGAAGGAGAAGTTGATAATTTTCTGCATACCCAGGAAACATCCGCCGAGGGTAATGATGAATACCGTCTTGCGCATATCTTGATATTAGTATCAGAAAATATGAATTCCGTCCAAATCCAACAAAGAGCCGAACGCGCCGATATGGCGCTAAAAAAACTGAAAGAAGGTGTGGAATTTTCGCAGGTGGTTGCTGAATTTTCCGATGCCGCCGATGCTAATCAAGGCGGGATCATTGAATGGCGCCCGATAACCCAGATGGGACCCGCATTTGCTGAATTATTGACACCGTTGCAACCGGGGAATGTGACACAAGTAGTCCAAAGCCCGAATGGTTTCCACATTTTCAAGCTGCTTGGCAGACGCGTGCAGGAAGTGCCGACAGTGATCATTGATCAGACACATGCGCGGCATGTATTGATCAAAATTAACGAATTGACTTCCGAGAATGATGCCAGACTAAAAATTATTCAGATTAAAGAGCGGCTTGATAAAGGTGAGGATTTCTCAGAAGTAGCCAAACTGTATTCCGAGGATACCAGCGCGTCATCTGGCGGTGATCTGGGCTGGCTTTCGCCGGGCGATACCGTTCCGGATTTCGAACGGGCGATGAATGCTTTGCTACCGGGTCAAGTCAGTGATCCGGTCAGATCACAATTTGGCTGGCATTTGATCCAAGTACTGGAACGCCGCTCACAAGATATCAGTCTTAACCGGCGCCGGCAGTCAGCCCGTCAAGCAATACGAAATCGTAAAGCCGATGTGGTCGTTCAGGAATGGCTACGGCAATTACGGGATCAGGCCTATGTGGAGCATCGTTTAGATAGCGATCATTGAACATGAACAATAAATTTATTCCTAAATTAGTGCTGACTGCTGGCGAGCCTGCAGGAATCGGCCCTGATTTATGCGTGCAAATTGCACAGCAGCCGCTGTCATGTAATCTGGTGGTCATCGCAGATAGCGAATTGTTGCAGGCACGTGCGCAGCAACTCAAGCTTCCGCTGAAGCTGATTGATATCTCAGTCACTACACCCAGTCAACATAAAGCGGGCAGCTTGCAAGTTCTACATGTCCCCTTAGCGGAAACGGTCATACCGGGAACACTGAATCCAGCTAACGCACGCTATGTTCTGTCCACACTGGAACGTGCTGTTGAAGTCTGTCGATCCGGTGAATTTGACGGCATGGTCACAGCCCCGGTACATAAAGGCGTGATTAATGATGCGGGCATTCCTTTTACCGGACATACAGAGTTTTTAGCAGAACTGACGCATAATGCGGTAGTCATGATGCTGGTGGGTGGAAACATGCGCGTGACGCTGGCGACAACGCATTTGCCGCTCAAGGATGTGGCCGCGGCGATCACACCGGATAGAATCGAAAGCAAATTACGTATTATTCAGCGTGATCTAATCACTCGTTTTATGCTGGATAATCCGCGTATTGTTGTCGCGGGACTCAATCCGCATGCCGGTGAGTCCGGTCATCTGGGACGTGAAGAAATCGATGTCATTATTCCTGTCCTCAATAAATTGCGTGCTGAGGGGATGCAGTTGATCGGACCTGTTCCGGCGGATACTTTGTTTAGTCCCGCACAACTCAAACAATATGATTGTATTTTTACCATGTATCATGACCAGGGATTACCGGTTTTGAAGCATGCCAGTTTTGGCGGCGGTGTTAATGTTACCTTAGGATTGCCTATTATCCGTACCTCGGTTGATCATGGTACTGCACTGGAACTAGCCGCAACAGGGCGTGCGAATCCCGGCAGCTTGCTGACTGCAATTGACATGGCCGCGCAACTGGCCAAAAACCATGCGTTGTTTCTTCATGCACCATAACCCGCGTAAACGTTTTGGCCAGAATTTTTTAGTTGATCAGCAGATCATTGCGCAAATCATCCATGAAATTTACCCGCAAAAGGGTGAACGAATCATTGAAATCGGCCCTGGCCTCGGTGCGCTGACACGTCCCTTGCTGCAAGTGCTGGATCATCTGGATGTTGTGGAAATCGATCGCGATATTGTAGTCAAGCTGGAAAAGGAATTTCCGCAAGAAAAATTGACCATTCATGCAACCGATGCGCTGAAGTTTGATTTTTCTGCTTTGGGTGAGAAGCTGCGTATTATCGGTAATCTGCCTTACAACATATCCACCCCTTTACTGTTCCATCTGAGTCAATTCTCAGAACAGATCTTGGATATGCATTTCATGCTGCAGAAAGAAGTTGTGGAGCGTATGGTGGGAACGCCGTCAACGCCAGATTATGGACGCCTCTCTGTCACGTTGCAGTACCGCTTTGATATGGAATATGTTTTTAGCGTTCCGGCAGAATCTTTCCGACCGATACCCAAAGTCGAATCGGCTATCGTGCGGATGATTCCACGTTCTCAATCCTCTCGTACCGTTAAGGATGAAGCATTATTCGCACAAATTGTATTGGCAGCATTTTCGCAACGCCGTAAAACACTTCGCAACACACTGCATCCTTTTTTGAAGGCGGAGGATTTTAGCGCTCTGGGTATTGATCCTGGGCTGCGCGCTGAGAACTTATCGGTAGAAAAATTTATCGCGATTGCAGATTTTCTGGCCTGAATAGCTCACCATTATCTTTTGCATGGCTTGTGAGGGAAAATAATTTATAGCGCGGCATAATGAACGAACAACCGCCAAGATTATTTGCGCAAGTATTTGTTTCGTGACACAACACTCATCTTTGGAGGGTATGAATGATTCGCTATCTGTACATACTTCTTGGGCTATTCATACTATTCGCGTTTTCTGCCTGTGCAACCAAAACACAAGTAAAGAAAACGATTGATTCAACGGATAAAGCCAAGATCGCGACACCTTTTGAACAACTCTCCTTTAAATCGGAAGGGAAAACGGTTTTTGAGGATGAGGGAAAATTCATCCTGATTGAAGGAAGCAAATGCATGCAGCGGGATAATGGTGCAGAGGCGGCAACCGTGCTGCAATGGATCGAAATGCCCGGCTACGTGGATAGTGCGACCGTCGTGCTAAATGGCTGGGATCTACGCTATCTGCAAAAAGATCGCGAAGTGAATTCGATGAAAGCGGACATCATCCACAGCAAGCTGGTTAAGAGCGCCGGTTCTTCCTTCCTGGTGTTTGAAGTACAAGGCAAACTGGATGACCAGAATCGTGCCGATGCGTACGAGTTTTGTGTATTTTATAGTGGATTCGGCTATCGCTCAGTTTGGTTTGATGCTGCGATAGAATGGGATTACAACGGTATTGAAGCATCGGCGCAGCAGAATAAAACTCAAGGCGCAGTGGCTACTGTGGAAAACCTGGGAAGCAAAGGCACGCTGAAAGGCAATGATGTGATTGCGATCATTCCGCGCGGATTTGATTTTCAGTTTGATGACACCTTCGAATGCGAATTACGTTTTCCCCCCTGCAAATGGGCGGATCGCGCCGATTATCGTTTGCTGCAAGCTGCCTACAGCCTGTCTCAAACCGGCGCTTCACCTAACCGGGACGGCAGTCCACACTGGGTCACTCAAACCATTTTCAAAGATAACGATACGCGCACGCACCGCATTAAAACACGCGCCGCCCAGATTCGCGGCAGCAGCGTCAAATTGCGCGCAGACTTCCTGGCACTGAATCCCCGCGCCGGGAAAACCGCGACCTGCCGCAAAAATACCGACGGCATTGTTCGCACCCAGACATTCCGCATCAATGATTTACCCTACGACTATGCCGTGCCGATGCTGACCGGCTGGGATCTCTCCTACGAATGCGAGCATCAACAAGTGCAACGGGCAGGCATCTGGATCCATGATATCCACTTCAATCCGGACGCCAACAGCTTGGAATACAAAGTATCGTCCATTCTGCGCGACCAGGATGGCGCACCCAGCTTCAACGCCACGCACCGCATTACGGTACTAGGACTTAATCGCCTGCCTTCGTCCGAGCAACACCGGACACCTAAAATTGAAATTAAGCTCAGGGAGCATTGATCGTTCGTGCTTGCTTATAGTAGACCGATAATTAACAGTAGAATAATTTGAGTTTTTTATGACTATACGACAATTTGCGGTTTTTATAAGACATCGGGTGTCGTATATATTATGTTGGGTTTCGCAGAGAACATCATGACTACTCGCTATTCCTCGCCTCAAGCTGAAGCCCAATATTCTTGGCTCAGTGGGATTCTCGATACTTTCTACATCAGTGATACCCAAGTCGAAGCACATCTTCAGAAAACTGCGAAGAAAGGCATAGTGCCTTCGTGCCACCGAGGCTGTCATGCTTGCTGTTTGAAACCTACCGTACCAATTACTGAACCCGAGTTGATGGTCATTTCTTGGTACGTATCAGAAGTGCTACTGGGTGAAATTCGTGCTCAGGTAAAGATACGACTAATAGAACATCGCAGTCGGCTTGAGTGTCCATTTTTAGTTGAGCGCTCTTGCTCCATTTACCCTATCCGGCCGTTGATCTGTAGGCAATTTTTAGTCAAGTCGAAGCCATGCGAAGTAGGCGAAGATGTACTCGAAACACGTCCTCAAGACGTAATGTCGCTGCCAAGAGAAACAGTCATTCGTCCCGTTGCTATGCGCTTACTTGATTACTACCAACTCAAGAGTTCAACGGCGAAACGAAAGGCATTCGAGTCTGGGTTTATCGGGAAGAGCGCTCGAGAAATGCATTTGTACGATTGGACACAAATCGCCACGACAATGGATCACTTTGATAATATGGTCCAATTCATTATTCCATCGGGCACTGAGCGATAAAGCCGCGTAACGCCGGAAAATTCAGACATTAGCTTTTCTATAACTACGATATTGGGCGCTCGACAATGTACACCACTTCTACACTTGAATTACGCCGAACCCCGTTAGAAGTTTTTGAGTGCCGACATTGTGAAGTACAAGCCAGATCCTCTGACAAGAGAGAGATTGCTTCACAATTATGCAAATCGTGCTTTGCTATTAGAGAACAATACCGTAAGGACAATCCACGTAAAGCAGACGAAAAAGCGGAAATCTATTGGGGTGAGGAGCCGTTCGGGGAAAAACGGAGCGGTAGAAAATTGATTTGCGCTTGCTGCTCAAAGCAATACGCAATTGTTCCGTCAACTTATCATGATCTTACCGAGAAAGAGATAGTGGATGCTCGCGCATTTTTTGATAAAATGGTACCGTTTCGTGAGATGAGCGGAAAAGCGGATATGAAGTTCAAGATTGAGGTATTTGACTACACAAATGCCCCCAAAGGATGGGCTAACGACATATTATGCAAAGCGTGTTTTGATAACCTTTCTCAAGCGTTTGGCTTAGAAATTGAGCAGATAACACAAGAAATACAGATAGAGCAAGAACGGGTTAAAGCTCGCGAAAAGACTATCCTAGAAGAGAAAAAGGAGAAAGAATCGCTTGCGGGTATTACAAAAGAAAACCCAATTGGCGTAATTGGCCTCGTTCTTTTCCTTGCAGCCAGTGCGCTTGCATTATTCAAATTCATGAGTGCAGGTGTAACTGATGGTTGGAGTGCAGCAAGTAAAGATTCTCCAGTTGGGGAGATTATCTTTTTCATCATATTAGGCATCGTCTACCTTACGTCAATTCCTTGGCTTCGCGATAAAGGCGGTAGTTATCGAGAGCTATCAGTTGTTATGTCTTGGATTGCTGGAATTGCATTTGCGTTATTGGTAATTTCCATTATGCCATCTTGTGACACAGATCGTAACTTGAATAGCCAAAGCGAATTACCTTATTACAGGAGGTAGTCTAGCGCTGTTTTCACCAGCTCCTGGTATCGGAAAACTAAAGCGCGCGAATTAAGTAATTAAAGAGTCTACCATCGTATTTTGCAGGATGACAGGTATGTTGTTCATTGAATCACCGTACATGGCCCCGTATGCATGGTGGTGTTGGAGGAGAAATCGCGAGGTATTCTTCCATCCAGATTATGTGCCCATCAAAATAGAGTTAGACTGATGCCACCCAAAATAAAAGATTTGGTTGATGAATTGGAAAAGGCCGGGTTCGTGAATCGCGGTGGCAAAGGAAGTCATCGAAATTTTTCCCACTCAAGGACCCAGAAGCCCGTGACAATTTCCGGTAAACTAGGCGATGATGCAAAACATTACCAGATCCGGGCAGTACGCTTGGCCTTTGAGGAATCGAAGAAATGAAAGACAGTGCGAAATACGCAAAGATTGTCGAGTGGTCTGAAGAAGATCAATGCTACGTCGGGAGCGCGCCTGGATTGATTCTCGGCGGCTGTCACGGCGATGACGAGAGACAAGTATTCGAAGAGCTTTGCCAGATTGTCGAAGAAGCAATAATGCTGTACCGGGAGGACAAAAAACCCTTGCCGCCAGCGACATCGGGTCGTGATTTTGCTAATCGCATGCAAAACGTTGCATAACTCTGTATCAGGGTATTGATGTAATCGCCACACTGGCTGCGAATTCCACTGCTTGCTCCCTTAACAGGCTGTTGAAAACCCACCGAGTCGGGTAAAATTCACAAAACCCACAGACCTAGGAAATTATGTACAGTCTGCCGATTACACGGTTTTTTACCCGCGATCAATTACCTGTCATCTGTGCTGCCGGGTACACTCATCGTCAGCAATATTCAGTTTTGGAATCGGCCTCCGGCACCTTTGCTCGGGAGATAACGTAGCCTGATCGTTTCGCAGTTTTTATATATTGGCAATGCTTCAATTGATTAAATTTATGATATGGTTTGACAAATAGTTCGAGGTTCATCGCCGCTTCAGACGCTGATATCATTGATGATGGGCTATGCGTTTAAGATTTATTCCAATTTGCGCAATAGGAGTTGATATGACTGGATACACCACTTTAATCAAATTTGCACTCTGGGCAGCGTTGATTATTGCCTGCACCTGGTTTGTTTGGCATATGGCCGGGACCATCCACGACAATATTTATGAAGATGGGCGCCTGGCAGAACGAGCGGTATGGGAAAGCAAGGAAGCCACTCGCAGCAAAGAACTCGCTAAAGCGGTCGCCGATGCCGCGCAAGCGATGGCAGCGGAGCATGAAAAACAAGTTGATGGACTTACCGGAGCATTAAACAATGAAATCAAAGCAAAAGATAAGCTGTCTCGTGATCTTGCTGATATTAACCGCACTAATCGCGGGCTGTGGATCGATGCAAAAAACTGCAGAAATAGTGCCAATGAAACAACAAGAAAAACTGAGAGTGCCGGCATCAGTGGTGGCGAAACCGGTCGAATCAGACTTCCCAGCCAGATTGAACAAGATCTTTGGGAACTCGCCGCAGACGCGCAGCGAGTAGTTATTCAGTATGAGACATGCCGGCAAACACTAATCCCGCTGGTTGAAGTTGTTCCGGATAGTTGAAGAAATAGTAATTGCACGGAAGGAAGTGTTCGGGTCATGTTAGCGCATGATCCGAACACTTTAACCCACGAGATAATTGCTGTGAGCAAAAGCCAAGACTATCCGCCGCGTCGGCGCAGCCAGATAAACTTATCATATTCCTTAACCGGAAAAGTTCGCTGCATGATTAAAACTTACCCAATCATTCCATGGATTGGCGACAAACATCGCGTCGTTTAATAAAACAACGAATCAAACGGATTTATTCTACTGGCGCGAGTACATTACGCGTTAGGCCAAAAAGGTGAACTGATTGGAACGTATCCCACCAAGTCAGACGCTAATGCGAGTGTGTTAGTGGCTGGCGCTTGCCAACAACAGATGAAATGAGTCACCTGTTTTATAATGAATTGGGTGGTGTAGTAGGTTCTTCTATCCTGTCGAGTTCCGATCCAGATCTTGCTTTGTTTACAAATATCCAGCCTTCCGGATGCGTGTCCAGTACGTATTTTCCGCCTACTCCAGATTTTCCACAGGCACTGTGAGGGATCTTCTATTTCGGTAACGGTTTTCAGGATTTAGCAGGGGACGTTCTCTGGATTAATTACGCGTGGGCTGTTCACGATGGCGATGTCGCCGCGATCCCGGAGCCTGAAATGTATGCAATGATGGTGTTGGGATTAGCGGTTTTGCTTGGCTTTGGAAGATTAAGACAACATTAGCAGAATTATCAAGGGAACCAATGAAGGCTACATCACTCTATAGTAGTGAATCAACTCTCCCTTTTTTGATTCTACAACCGCATCAACCAGTGCACAGAACATCAGTGCATAGTCGGATGGTTGTCTTAACTCCTCTTATGCCAGTGCTCTTTGAGTGCTGGTTTTTTATGCTTGTATTTTTTGCAATATAACCCATTGCCAATGATAAAGCACGGTGACATATTGGTGACATCACGATAAATTTGTTCTCTCCTTGGAATCAATGCGACCGAGTACGAGTTGAGATAGAAGTTATACGAAGATAGCCGAAGACCAGAAGGGTATTACGATTCAACGGCTGCATGTTCTGAGAGATGCTGGATTTACCCTCGGAAATGAACTGAATGACACCGCATGCGAAACGGCACAGGCGAGTGATATTATCCGGTGCCGTGGCCCGTTCGGATGCGACTGGTTACCCCAAAAACGACTTCATCGGTGACTTTTCCGGTTCTTTTGTAAATGGTCTCCCGCTCGACCAGGAACACTTGCCCGGCATGTGGAAAATCGAGGTGCTCATTCAGTCACTGTACTGCACCAGATACGAGTTTACGCTGTGTCAGAAGTGCACCGCCGGGCATGATTCTTGATTCCAATAATCTCTGAGTAAAACTGAGAAATTGCATCCCGTGGAATGAGTAGTCCTAGAATTACTATAAGACGTTATGTTCAAGACTGGGCCGCCCAGCCAAAGATGCCAGAATTGTAATTCTCGCAATTTAACGTTTTTTACGTTTCCGTGGATTATTTTGTACGCTAACTGTTTGGCGCATTGACCAAATTAACGTAGTTATTCCAGCCAAAATCATGGGAATGGACAACCATTGTCCCATCGTGATTCCCAATGTGAGCACCCCCATAAAACCATCTTCCGGCTCACGATAGAATTCTGCAAACGAACGTAAAACACCATAGCCGATCATGAACATGCCGGTGACAGCGCCTGTCGCACGTGGTTTGGAAGAATAAATCCAAATAAATATAAAAAGTACCACACCTTCAAGTGCAAATTGATAGAGCTGAGAAGGATGGCGGGGGAGTTCGTCGACATATGGAAAAACCATGCCCCATGGAACATCGGTGGGTCGTCCCCATAGTTCAGCGTTGATAAAATTGCCGATACGGCCCGCTCCCAATCCTGGAGGAATCAATGGGACGACAAAGTCCGTTACTGCTAGCCACGGCAGATTGTGTTTACGAGCCAGCAGGATCATCGCGACGAACACGCCGAGAAACCCGCCATGAAAAGACATGCCGCCTTCCCAGATGGCGAAGACATGCAGCGGGTGTTCCAGGTAATAGCTAAATTGATAGAACAGCACATGTCCCAGGCGCCCGCCTAGGATCACGCCCAACATCCCGTAAAACAGGGCATCATCGAGCATTTCATTGGTAAATACGGAATGCGGATTGTGTTTAATGCGATAACGGCCTAACAGGATGAACAGCACAAAGCCGATCAAATACATCAATCCATACCAATGGACGGAAAGTGGTCCCAGTGAGATGGCGACGGGATCAATTTGAGGATGAACGAGCATAGTTTCGGCCTTATTTACGGTAAAATACGCGTTATTATACCAAGTGCGTTTGTGATAATCGTACGCCTTGTCATAAATTGTATTTTTATATCATTCAGGAGCAAGCATGCCAGATAATAAACGTAGCCAAGTCATCACCCAAGGCGCTCAACACGCACCCAGCCGCGCCATGTTGCGTGCTGTTGGTTTTAATGATGGGGATTTCAACAAACCAATCGTGGGGGTTGCCAATGGCTATTCCACCATTACACCGTGTAACAAAGGTTTGAATGAGCTGGCGTTAAAAGCGGAATCGGCATTGAGGCAAGCAGGTGCCATGCCGCAAATGTTCGGCACCATCACGGTGTCGGATGGGATCTCGATGGGTACGGAAGGCATGAAATACTCTCTGGTTTCGCGCGAAGTGATTGCCGATTCCATTGAAACCTGCGTACAGGCGGAAAGCATGGATGGTGTGATTGCCATTGGCGGCTGTGACAAGAATATGCCAGGTGCGATGATCGCCATTGCGCGCATGAACGTACCGGCAATTTTTGTTTATGGTGGAACGATTAAACCGGGTCATTATAAAGGTCAGGACCTGACCATTGTCAGCGCATTTGAAGCGGTGGGTCAACACAGTGCGCATAAAATAGATGACGCGGAATTGCTGCAGATTGAGCGTCATGCCTGTCCCGGGGCCGGTTCTTGTGGTGGCATGTTTACAGCCAATACCATGTCATCTGCTTTTGAAGCGATGGGAATGAGTTTGCCGTATTCATCAACGATGTCCGCCGAGGACGATGAAAAACTAGTCAGTGCCGGGCAATCTGCCGAGGTATTGGTCAATGCCATCAAACAACAGATTTTGCCACGCGACATTATTACCCGTAAATCGGTTGAGAATGCTATTGCCGTGATTATGGCGGTGGGCGGATCTACCAATGCGATTTTACATTTTCTAGCTATTACACATGCGGCTGAAGTTGAATGGAACATTGATGATTTCGAACGGATACGCGGCAAAGTGCCGGTACTGTGTGATTTAAAACCTTCCGGACGTTATGTCACGGCCGATTTGCACCGCGCAGGCGGTATTCCTCAGGTGATGAAAATGTTGCTGGTGCATGGTCTGCTGCATGGAGATTGCATCACCATCAGCGGACAAACCATCGCAGAAATATTGAGAGATATTCCCGATGCGCCGCGTGCCGATCAGAATGTAATTCGCCAATGGAGCAATCCGATGTATGCCCAGGGGCATCTGGCGATTCTGAAAGGCAATTTATCCACAGAGGGTTGTGTCGCAAAAATTTCTGGAATCAAAAATCCTAAAATTACCGGACCTGCACGCGTGTTTGAATCGGAAGAGACTTGCATGGCGGCGATTCTTGCCCGCAAAATCCAGCCCGGCGATGTTGTGGTAATTCGGTATGAAGGCCCTAAAGGCGGGCCCGGTATGCGGGAAATGTTGTCACCGACTTCGGCCTTGATAGGTGAGGGACTGGGAGATTCTGTTGGACTGATTACCGATGGGCGTTTCTCGGGAGGCACCTATGGCATGGTGGTCGGGCATGTGGCACCGGAGGCCTTTTCCGGGGGTACTATCGCCCTGGTACAGGAAGGCGATTCGATTACAATTGACGCCGAACAGCGGCTATTACAATTGAATGTGCCGGATGCTGTTTTGGTACAGCGGCGCGCGGCATGGCAGCCACCGCAACCACGTTATTCGCGTGGGGTACTGGCTAAATATGCGAAGCAAGTATCTAGTGCCAGTGCCGGAGCTATAACGGATTAGTATGTCGTTTAGTACACGATTTCTGGCTATGGCTAATCCTGTGTCTGAAAGAATAACAAAGCATCTTACAATGCCGGTTTCCATAGCTGATAATTTCAACGTTTCCGCTGGAACTAATTAATTTACCATTAAGTCTCAGCAAAGCAGTATCATTATAAATTGCGGCTGATTCGGTAAGTGCGTGGTTATACGGCAACAGGCTGTACGCTGAAATAACAAACTGACAGGATTTGCTGCAGATCCGTGAAGTTCAGGGTAGAATAAAAACCCTTTTATAATTTTAATAAGGAAAAAATATGAGAAAAGTGTTAATAGGAGCAGTTGCTGCATCAGCTTTATTGTTAGCCGGTGTTGCGCAAGCTAATGCAGATCTGGCAAAAAGCAGTGGCTGTTTGAATTGCCATAATGTTGATACCAAACTGGTTGGCCCAAGTTTGAAAGATATCGCTGGAAAATACGCAGCCCAAGCTGACGCTTCTGCATACTTGACAGACAAAATACTAAAAGGAAGTAATGGGGTTTGGGGTCCAATTCCAATGCCACCAAATGCTGCCGTTAAACCAGATGATGCTAAAACGCTAGCTGATTTTATTTTGACACTGAAGTAAGTCAATCCGGTTACAGAGAAGCCGACGCGTCATAACGTCGGCTTTTTATTTGCAGCATCAAAAAATATTTGCAGAAATTTCCATTATCCCAACCGGAGGAACAATGAAAACGCTTATCAAATGGCAAGGGAATGTCAGTTTTCTGGCTGAATCAGGCAGTGGTCATTCGGTTTTGATGGATGGCGCACCGGATGCTGGCGGTCAAAATCTCGGGCCGCGTCCAATGGAAATGCTGTTGATGGGGCTAGGAGGATGCACCACTTTTGACGTAGTGTTGATTCTAAAAAAAAGCCGTCAGGATATCACCGATTGTGTGGTGGAAATTGAAGCCGAGCGTGCTGCCGTTGATCCTAAAGTATTTACCCATATCCATCTGCATTTCATTATCACAGGAAATAACTTGAATCCGCAGCAGGTTGAGCGTGCTATTAATCTATCCTCAGAAAAGTATTGCTCGGCTTCCATCATGCTCAAAAACACCGTAAAAATAACGCATGATTTTGAGATTAAGAACGCATGAGAACGAAATAAATTCTATAAGCAAAGCGTTTTTTTTTTGTTCCTTATTGGTCATCATACTGATGAATAGTATGCACTGATCCGCTAACAGCGAACGAATCAGTGCAAAATAAGGAAGGTTTGCACGGAAGCTGTACCGGAATTGCTCAACAACCGAGCATTCTTATAAAAACAAGATCCGGGAAACTTATTCAGTTGATGAAAATAATATTTCTTCTATTTTGCTATTAAAGGATGTTCATCTTTCTTTTCTGCTTTCTCTGCTACTGCTTTCTCAGTTTCTCCATCATCGGCCAATTTGCTGCCGATATAACTTCCAACTGCACCACCGACCAACGCTGGCATAACTGATTGAAGGAGTGATGGATTCTGAGCTGGTGCACTAGCTGCCGGTGCAGCTGCCGCGTTAGAATTGGTGGCCGGCGCTTGCGCGGCGGGTGCCTGACTCGGTGCGTCAGTTTTCTTTTGTGGTGCAACTGCGGACTTGGAGCTAAGTGTGCCTTTTGATCCACTGCTCTTAGCTTTTTTTGCATAGAGATTATTAGAAAACATCATAGAAACCAGAACAACAAAAAGTAATTTTTTCATATATATAAAACCAATCCAATAAAAAGTTATAGAACCATTGTTAATAAATTAAATTTCTAAATCTTGTTACAAACTTTATCTTTTTAATCGAAAAGATCATCACTATAGTTTTTCCATCTGACCTCGACTCAATAACCACGATTAACACTACACGAGGATATTTCTAATGTACTGCTGCATCAGAAGGTAAGCCACAGAACGCGCCGCAATTTTAAAATATTTTCAGATTGTGTCAATCAGTGAGTAGGTTCAATTTTATTGAATCTAGCGTGCCGTACGACAGCTTATCGTTATAATAAGCCGGACTCATGCGCTTGCTGGTCAGCATGGTAGCTGGAACGCACCATCGGTCCGCAGGCCGCATGACTAAAACCCATTGCAAACGCCGCTTCCTCGAATACTTTGAAGTCTTCGGGGGTGACATAGCGCATCACCGGAAGATGACCGATACTGGGCTGTAAATATTGGCCAATGGTCAGCATTTCCACATTGTGTTCACGCAAATCCCGCAATACACCCATAATTTCTTCATCCGTTTCACCCAAACCCAGCATCAGCCCTGATTTAGTGGGAATGTGAGGGAAATCCGCTTTAAAGTCTTTCAAGAGTTTCAATGAGTTTGCGTAATCCGCGCCAGGCCGACATTGCTTATACAATCTGGGTACGGTTTCGAGATTATGATTGAGAACATCGGGCGGACAAGCGGCGAGTTTTTCCAGAGCAATTTCCAATCGGCCACGAAAGTCCGGTACCAGCGTTTCTATTTTTGTATTTGGCGAATGGGTGCGTATCTCACGGATGCAATCGGCAAAGTGTTGCGCGCCGCCATCCCGTAAATCATCACGATCCACGCTGGTAATCACGACATATTTTAACTTCATGGCGGCAATGGATTGCGCCAAATGAAGTGGTTCGTCGGCATCCGGTGGTTTGGGTCTGCCGTGTGCAACATCACAGAAAGGGCAGCGGCGCGTGCATAAATCACCCAGGATCATAAAAGTGGCGGTGCCTTTACCAAAGCATTCGCCGATGTTCGGACAAGAAGCTTCCTCACAGACTGTATGCAATTTATGTTCGCGTAGCAGTCGTTTGACTTCGTAGAAGTTTTCACTGTTGGACGAACGGACACGGATCCAGGAGGGTTTGCGCAGTAAATCACTGCGGGATTGCGGGGTAATTTTAATCGGATTGCGTGCCGTTTTGTCAGCACCCTTTTGGCGGGTATCAGTGGTCATGGTGGTAAATACTTATTCCTTTAAGAAGTTTTTCTTGTAATTGGTTTGCCAGCTTATTGCTTAAAATTTCTAAACCATCGGTAATGCCCAAATCTTTGGTTTGCGTCACTTGCAGGCCTTGATAGCCGCATGGATTGATGTAAGAGAAAGGTGTTAAGTTCATATCCACATTCAGTGCAATACCGTGGTAGCAATAATTTTTCTTTATTTTTAAACCCAGCGCAGCGATTTTTGCATTGTCAACATAGACACCTGGCGCATCAACCCGCGCAACCGCTTTTATACGATAGTCTTCCAGCACATCTATCACGGCGTTTTCCATGCTTCTGACCAATTCGCGCACACCGAGTTTTAACCGGCGGATGTCCAGCAGTAAATAAGCGACGATTTGCCCTGGCCCATGATAGGTGATTTGACCGCCGCGATCTGTTTTGATTAAGTCAATAGCAGTGTTATACAGTAGATGTTCGGATTTTCCCGCAATGCCTTGGGTAAAAACAGCCGGGTGCTGTAATAACCAGATTTCATCGCAGGTGTCTGCAGTCCGGACATTGGTGAAGTCTTTCATTGCCTGCCAGGTAGCTTGGTAATCGGACAGGCCCATTTTTTTGACGATAAAACGCTGTCGCTCAGAAACCGGTGAAAATGCTGTCGTAGCATGATTAATCACAGTGCCACGGCGACCATGGGGTGATCTGATAATGCCTGATACAGCGCATCCAGTTGCGGGCGGGAAGTGGCGCGAATGGTGCAGGTAATGCTTAAATACGTGCCGTTCTTGCTGGACCTGACTGTCATGGTTGTAGTATCAAAATCAGGCGCGTGAGATTTGACAATCGCCAATGCGACTTGCGTAAAATCCTGCTGTGCTTTACCCATGATCTTGATGGGAAAGTCACAGGGATATTCGATTAAAGAAGGTTGTTCTGTCATGTACGCAACGGCTATTGCTTGAATAGTTCAGGCGTGCTTTTTACAAAATTAAGTACCGGAGGCATTGCCGCGCATGTGCGTCGCTTTATATTGCTGATAAAGCACGTGTAATCGGGTAAACATCGCTCCAGGTTTTCCATTTCCCACGGAATTGTTGTCCAGTAATGTGATCGGCATAATTTCTTTTGTGGATGACGTGAGTAAGATCTCATCAGCCTTACGTATTTCTGTTTCTGAAATTTCGCGGACTTCATGTGCGATTTTATTCGCTGCCGCTAACTCAAGAATCACGTCATAAGTGATTCCAGGTAGCATCAAATGACTCTTTGGAGGCGCTAGCAGCACGTTGTCTTTAACAACGAAAATATTACTGGCGGCCCCTTCGGTCAGAAATCCGTCTCTGATCAGGATCGTTTCAATCGCATGCACATCCACAGCCAATTGACGCAGCAATACATTGGGCAGCAATGAAATCGCTTTGACATCGCAGCGTATCCAGCGATTATCAATGGCGGTGATGGCGGATGCGCCGCTGACCAGCAGTTCGGCGGGCGGTGGCAACAGCGGGTTGCTCATGATGAAAATGGTAGGTGGAACGTTCGCAGGAAAAGCATGATCCCGTTTAGCTACACCTCGTGTGATGTGCAGATAAAGATATTGATCTTCCCCTTCATTTTTTGCGATGACTTGTTCCAGCAGATTTTTCCAGTCCGTATCATGGAATGGATTTAGCAATCGAATGCCATCCAGGCTATGTTGTAGCCGGTTGAGATGCTCAGCGAGACGGAATGGTTTGCGGGAATAAACCGGGATTACTTCATAGATGCCGTCGCCAAATATAAAACCGCGATCCAAAACAGGAATGCAAGCTTCCTCAATGGGCATAAACTTACCGTTCAGATATATCATGTGAACCTTTTGCGATGTGTTGAGGCAGGATTAGTTAAAAAGCAATTTTACACTATCCCACGCACGACCGAAGATATTGGTTGTTTCAACTTTTTCCAAAGCAACCAATGGGTAAGTTTCTACAGTTTTGTCATCCAGCGTGAATTTTACCGTACCGACCTCTTGTCCCAGTTGAACCGGAGCTATCAGAGGTTGTTTATATTCCATGGTAGCTTTCAGTTTGTCAGCCTGGCCTTTGGGCAAAGTAAAATAAACATCCCGGTCAAATCCGGCTTTCAGTTCATTCTGAGTGCCTTTCCATAAATGGATGGTGGTGAGCGAGTCGTTCTTTTTGTATAAATGCAGGGTGTCATAGAATTGGAAGCCATAATTGAGTAACCGCTGACTTTCCATGCTGCGTGCATTGGCTGATTGGGCGCCGATTACCACCGATATGAGCCGGCGTTTATCCCGTATCGCCGAGGTAATCAGACAATAACCGGCAGTTTTGGTCCATCCGGTTTTCATGCCGTCTACATGGGGATCTAGCCACAGAAGACGATTTCTGTTTGGCTGGGTGATATTGTTATACGTGTATTCTTTTTGTGAGTAAAGCGGATAAAACTCGGGAAAATCACGGATGATAGCAGCTGCCAATAAAGTCAAATCGTGTGCTGTTGTATAGAGATTGGGATCAGGCAACCCTGTTGAGTTTGTAAAATGCGTATTTTTCATTTCCAAACGTTCGGCTTCTTTATTCATCAAGTTTGAGAAGTTGGCTTCCGAGCCTGCAACCGCCTCTGCCAGAGCAATACAGGCATCATTTCCCGATTGAACAATCATTCCCCGGAGTAGTTCATCGACCGTGACTTGTTTGGTGGGCTCAATAAACATGCGCGAACCAATCATTTTCCAGGCGCTTTCAGACACGGGTATGTTTTGATTCAACGAAATTTGATTCTGCTTTAAAGCGGAAAATACCACGTAAGCAGTCATCAGTTTTGTCAGAGATGCAGGTTCTATGCGCTCATGTGCATTTTTACCGGCCAATACTTGCCCAGTTTGAAAATCTGAGAGCATGTAAGATTTAGCTGCTATGGAGATGTCTTGTTGTTGGGCGGATACTGACGAGACAGCGAGGCACATTAGTAATAATACAAATAAATGCTTCATAGGAGTCTGCAAAAATTGAACATTATATCCTGCCATTAAAGAATCTAAAACCATCGATTTTTAGTATAAAGAACAATAACATTCCTCAGGAATTGCCATGAGGCCGGTCAATAACGCCGCGATGAATCCCCAGTTTTCCCAGCTTACGTTCTTTAAAGTATTGCTTTAAGGGATCATGGATAACACGAAAAGCCATTTCTTCCCAAGGAATTTCATTTTCGGCTAACAGCTTGACTTCCAGACTTTCAATCCCGGGTTTGAAATCAAGATCCAGCAGTCGTGCGCGAAATAACACATAAACCTGGCTAATGTGAGGGAGACTGTAAATCGCGTACAGATCGCCGATTTCTACTCTGGCATTGGCTTCTTCCAAAGTTTCACGCGCGGCCGCTTGTTCCAATGTTTCGTTATTTTCCATGAATCCAGCCGGTAAAGTCCACCAGCCCAGGCGCGGTTCGATGGCACGGCGGCACAATAAAATTTTATCTTCCCATTCCGGAATACAACCGACAACCATCTTGGGATTCTGATAATGAATGATGTTACAGGTAGTGCAGACATAACGCGGCAAAGAATCGCCTTCGGGTATCAACAATTCCACGGTGGCGCTACAATTACTGCAGTATTTCATAGTGAATCCTCAAATTCAGTATCGATAATGTGAATGAATTTCAATGTTGGGAAACGGTAAAACTGCGTGCCGCCAGAAGATTTCCGGATTCGTCGACTAATTCAACACGCCATGGGCCGAGCCGTCGATGATCCAATTGTTTGCTGGCATGTGTGCGCCAATTGTTATTATGTACTTGCAAAGCCAATTGGGAATCCAGTTTGTCGTCGTGATACCAATTGATGCGGATATTTTTTCCCTGCAGATTCTTTAAATGCAGATAGAAATGAATGGATTGGGACTCGCCGGGGTGTAATTGAATAGCATCAATAGAATCAACCGGTTCCCGTTCTTCTATCGCATGGCTTAATTGTGCTCTGGCAACCTCTGGGTGATCCGATGTCTTTTGAGGTTTCGATTGTCGTGCAGTCTTAGGTATTTTTATCCCGGTTATAGCCGGTTGATTAATGACTGTTGCTGATTCCGGTTTTTTGATAGGTGTGGCAATCGCTTTGCTTGCAACTGTAGTTTCTTTAGAATCATCCGGCGCATTTTGTTGCGTTTTTAATTCATCGGATTGAGTTTCTGATGCTTTATCGCTTGAACCGGTTAGCGGTTCGGTTTTATCCAGAGAAGCTTTATTCTCAGGTTCAGAAATAATTGAATCTACCGGGGGTGGCTCATTCCGGGATTTTTCATTATTTTTATCAGCAAATAAGAGATAGCCGATTAGAATCAAGATGGGTAACAGTATCAACGCCGCGATTGAAATTTTTCTCCAATCCAACACTTCCTCATAAGTGACTTCGGGTTCGGGCAGGTCAGGATAAATTTCGTCAATGGCTTGCGGCGGTTGTTGCTGGATTTGAATGCGTATTTTTAGTTTATTATTTTCCATATCGCGTTTTTCAAGACATCATGATGTCGAAAGTTTGGTTTTCTGATTGAATGCGCAGTATAAAGGATTTTTCAGAAATAACTGAAACCGCGTCTTACCGGTATTCGCTATACTTGTTAGCTATGAATGACAAAATTGAGAAAATAAACCAGCATGTTCAGGATTTACGTGCTGAAATCGAATTACATAACTACCGGTATTATGTGCTGGATAATCCGAGTATTCCCGATGCGGAATACGATAAATTATTACGCGAATTACAGCAAGTCGAACAAGATTATCCGCAACTGATCACCGCCAATTCCCCGACGCAACGCGTTGGTGCTGCGCCGCTCAAGGCCTTTTCGCAGATCACGCATCGTATCCCGATGCTGTCATTGAATAATGCGTTTGACGATACAGAAGTCGAAGCATTTAACCGGCGAGTCTGCGAAGGATTATCGGTTGATCATGTGGAATATACGGTAGAGCCAAAATTTGACGGATTAGCAGTCAGCTTATGCTATGAGAATGGTATTTTTAAAACCGGTGCGACGCGCGGCGATGGCAATACCGGTGAAGACATTACGCTGAATTTGAAGACGATCAAATCGATTCCATTATCACTGCCGGTCAAGAACCCTCCGCCGCTGCTGGAAGTACGGGGGGAAGTGCTGATGCTGAAAGCGGATTTTTTGGCACTGAATCAACGGCAGTTGGCCAAAGGTGAAAAGGAATTCGCCAATCCGCGTAATGCCGCAGCAGGATCGTTGCGTCAACTTGATCCCGCTATCACCGCGACCCGGCGCCTTACATTTTTTTCCTATGGGGTTGGGCAATATGAAGATGCGCACATGCCGCACGATACGCACAGCAACATACTGAGCTATCTCTCCGGTTTGCATTTTCCGGTAGCCAAAGAATGCCAGGTGGTCACGGGGTTGCGGGGATTGCTGGATTATTATCAAGCAATCGGTGCGCAGCGCGAGAATCTGCCGTATGCGATCGACGGTGTAGTGTATAAAGTCAACTCTCTATCGCAGCAGGAGAAACTCGGTTTTGTATCGCGCGCGCCACGGTTTGCGATTGCGCACAAGTTTCCGGCACAGGAAGCGATCACAGAATTGCTGGCTATCGATGTGCAGGTCGGCAGAACCGGTGCGTTGACGCCGGTTGCGCGCTTAAAACCGGTGTTTGTCGGCGGGGTGACGGTGACTAACGCGACCTTGCATAATGCGGATGAAATTGAACGCAAGGATGTGCGCATTGGCGATACCGTGATTGTGCGCCGCGCCGGTGACGTCATTCCGGAAATCGTATCGGTGATACCGGAAAAACGCCCGGTTAGTTCGCATGTATTTACCATGCCTTTGCATTGCCCGGTGTGCGGCGCCAAAGCCGTGCGGCTTCCGGATGAAGCAGCATCACGCTGCACCGGCGGTTTGTTTTGCCCGGCGCAGCGGAAACAGGCCATTTTGCATTTTGCGTCGCGCCGCGCGTTGGATATTGAAGGATTGGGAGATAAACTGGTCGATCAAATGGTGGACAATGCCATCGTACGCACACCGGCGGATCTGTACAAGCTGGGGATAACTGCGCTGGCGAATCTGGAGCGCATGGCGGATAAGTCGGCGAACAACATTTTGCAGGCGATTGAAAAAAGCAAACACACGACGCTGGCGAGATTTATTTATGCGCTGGGTATTCGCAATGTCGGGGAAGCGACGGCGAAAGACTTGGCTGCACATCTCGGCAGTCTGGACCGGTTAATAGAAGCGGATACTGAGCGCTTACAGCAAATTCCGGACATCGGTCCGGTGGTGGCGCAAAGTATCGTGGATTTTTTTGCTGAGGCGCATAACTGTGAAGTGATTGAACAGCTTCGTGCCAGCGGCGTGCACTGGGACGAGCACGAAGGAAAATCATCAGTGTCGGCTGCGGCAGCACCATTACAAGGAAAAACCTTTGTATTGACAGGAACGTTGCCGACATTGAGCCGCGAAGAAGCTAAAGAAAAAATCGAAGCGCTGGGTGGCAAAGTCACCGGCAGTGTTTCCAAAAAAACCGATTATGTGGTCGTGGGAGTTGACCCAGGCAGTAAATACGATAAGGCGATAGGATTGGGTGTCGCGATTCTGGATGAGGAGGGATTATCGGCATTGCTCCAATAATCCGGGTGGTCGGAGTGCAGATTTACAGAGTATTATCTTTCGTCAAAGTGAATGAGCCGGTATGTTCGCCATTGACGCTATATTCGTAAGTTCCAGTCGGCAGGCCATATACTTCTAGCGGGATGATTTTTTCATAAGGCGCCAGTGATGCAGTACAAGCTATATCCGGAGGAAATGGATTGGGACCAACATGGAGTGTAATCTCGAATTTGTTGTTCTTAAGTGTCTGGTTGATCTGCTGAAAAAATGCACACCCATTTGAAAATGCTCCGCTGATCTTAAGAAATACTTGTACTGGTGAAGAATTCGTAATGATTGCTTCAACTTTTTCTTCATAGGTTGCCGGTCCTGGAATAATTTTAGTTTCAACAAGATTGATTAATTTCCAGCTATTCGAAGAATTATCGAATTGAAATTCCACTTTCTGATAATTTCCCGTTTGAACATCGGTGTCTACACGAGGAATGGTAAGTTTTCCGTCTTTGTAGACTGGATAATCAGAAGGCGTAGAAGTCTGCGAGAAAACGGGATTGATTGATAATAGTGTGATGGTGGTTATTGCTGAAAGAATTTTTATCATCAAATACATTTTTTCTTTTCTCCAAGGGATGTTGCTGGGATATTGGAAAATCTTATGTAGGTTGGGTAATAGTTTAAAACAAAAAATGATCGGATTGCGAGAGTTTAAGATTCCTATGTTAGATATGCGACAAGCACAACAAATTCTGAAAGCGGCTGAGCTGATTCATTCAGAACGGATAGTTAAGAAAACGATACAACACTTAGCAGGGGATATCACAAGAGTTTTGTCGCAGCAACAGCCTTTGGTCTTATGCGTGATGGGTGGGGCGGTGGTATTCACCGGGCAATTGCTGCCGCAGCTTCGATTTCCGTTGGATTTCGATTATTTGCACCTGACGCGCTATGACAAAAAAATGACTGGCGGGGAAATTCACTGGTTGGCAGAACCTACGGAGACGATGAAAAATCGCGTGGTTTTGGTGCTGGATGACATTCTGGACGAAGGGATTACGCTGGCTGCAATCCGTGACAAAGTGTTGGAAAAGGGCGCCAAAGCATTTTATAGTGCGGTGCTGACAGAAAAACAAACGGGCAAGCCCAAACCATTTAAAGCCGATTTTGTCGGATTGACGGTGCCGGATCGTTATGTGTTTGGTTTTGGCATGGATATTCACGGTGCGTGGCGGAATTTGCCTGCGATTTATGCAGTAAAAGATTGATACGGGAGGATCATGTTTGCAATTATTGGCGGCAGCGGAATGACGCAATTATCCTGCCTTGAAATATCACACCGGCAAATCATACGCACACCGTATGGCGAACCCTCCGGGCCATTGACGTTTGGTAAGATGAAAAATGAGGACATCGTTTTTCTGGCACGGCATGGGCATGGCCACACGATACCGCCGCATGTAGTCAATTACCGCGCGAATTTGTGGGCGTTGCACTCATTGAAACCGTCGCATGTCATCGCGGTGGCCTCGGTGGGCGGTATCCGCGCCGACCTGACACCAGGCCGGCTGGTGGTTCCGGATCAGATTATTGACTATACCCATGGACGCAATTTCACCTATTTTGATAAAACGGATCAACGTGTGACCCATATTGACTTTACTCTGCCGTATTGCCAGAAAACCCGGGCATTACTACTACAAGCGGCGAGGAATGCCAATGAAGCCATTATTGATGGAGGGGTTTATGCGGCGACAGAAGGGCCTCGGCTTGAAACGGCGGCGGAAATCAACCGGCTGGAGCGTGACGGAGCGCATATGGTCGGTATGACCGGCATGCCGGAAACCGCACTGGCACGAGAATTGGGATTAAATTACGCTGCCATTGCCGTAGTCGCCAATTATGCCGCCGGACGCGGTACTAACGTCAATGCAATCCCGCTTACGGAGATTTATGCCGTGTTGGAACAAGCGATGGTGGGTGTCAGAAATATATTGGAACATGTGGTGAGTTGTCATGGCGATTAAACCGGTACTTAAAATGGGCGAGCCCATATTGCTCGAAATGGCCAAACCCGTCGATCAATTCGATACTCCAGAACTGCATGCGTTGATTCAGGATATGCAGGATACGATGGCATCGTTAAATGGCGCAGGCTTGGCTGCGCCGCAGATCGGCGTGAGCTTGCAAGTGGTGATTTTCGGGTTTGAAAAGAATCAACGCTATCCCGATGCCGACGAAGTTCCTTTTACGGTTCTGATTAACCCGCAGTTGACACCATTATCCGATGAGCAAGAAGACGGCTGGGAAGGCTGCCTCAGCGTACCCGGAATGCGCGGCATGGTGCCGCGCTATGCGAGTTTGCGCTATCAAGGCGTGGATCAATACGGCACAGCAATTGATCGCACCGTCAGCGGTTTTCATGCGCGTGTGGTGCAGCACGAATGTGATCACTTGCAGGGGATTCTGTATCCGATGCGGATCAAGGATTTTCGTTTGTTTGGGTTTACGGATGTGCTGTTTCCGGGGCAGGAGGTTGTAGATGATTAGGTTGAAGTTTAATCGAAGAAAGTGATTTTTTCTCTGGGTGTGTTAATCTCGAAGTACATAGAAAGTTGCTCGATAGTGCTGTCAGAATCCCCTTGACCTTAAATATCAATCTTAGTAACTAAAGCGATGATCATGAATAAAATAAAGGTATTTATTAGTCATTCCTCTAAAGACGAGTACTTTGTAAAATCTCTGGTTCAATTGTTAAAGGTGAGTTTGCTAGGCCTCAAAGCAGAAGAAATCAGATGTACTAGCGTCGATGGAACAAAGATGAAGCCAGGGGCACATTTTAATGAAATTCTGGTAAGTGAAATATCTGATTCAGATGTTTTTATTGCGATTCTGAGTGAGGATAGTATTAATTCATTTTATGTGGCCGTTGAAATTGGAGCTAGATGGGGCTCTAGAAAAGATATTATACCCATCATGATTAATGGCTTAAGCCCAGAAAGAATTAAGGCTCCATTATCAAGCATTCATGCAGTTGATTCCAAATCCCAAGCTGAACTGTCTGACCTCATTGAAAATATCGCGGCAAAAGTTGGTTATGCTAGCGAAAGTCACAGTAGTTACTTACAGTCGATAATTTCATTGATGAATCTAAAACCGCCAATCAAATGGATCTGAATTACTCAGATTTTCGTTGAATGAGGCTCGCTAAAACAAATTTCTTTACTATGTAATGGGCGACTGGGAATCAATTATTTATTTACTCGGAATTGTTGCAAGTTGACTTGCATGTTAACATTCAAAAATGAAAACGATTCATTTTTATCGATCGGAATCGGGCGTTTGTTCAGTTGAAGATTTCTTGGATTCCTTAACCGGAGAACAAGCACAGAAAGTTACCTGGGTGTTGCAATTGATTGAGGATCTGGAAAAGATTCCTACTCAGTATTTTAAGAAATTGATAAATACTGATGATTTATGGGAAGTTCGTGTTCAGATTGGGAATAATGCATTTCGGTTATTGGGCTTCTTGGAAGGTGATCGGGTGGTGATTCTTAATCATGCTTTTCAAAAGAAAACGCAAAAAACACCTAAAAAGGAAATTCAAATTGCAGAAACAAGAAAGAAGGATTATCTCAAAAGGAAAACCAGATCATGAGTGATTTAAAAAAATATGTCAGCAACCGGAAAGCTGTTGATGCTGCATTTAATGAAAATTATGAAGAGGGGTATCAAGCTTTTAAAATTGGCGTGTTGCTTCGGCAAGCCCGAGAAGCTTCTGGGCTGACACAGGAACAGATTGCGGAGAAACTCAATACCAAGAAATCAGCGATATCGAGAATCGAAAATCATGCCGAAGATATCAAACTATCGACTTTAGAGAGATTTGCTTCGGTGCTTGGTTGCAAGATTGAGGTTTCTATTACGCAAGACAGTTAACAATCAGTAGTAGATTTCTCCCACCGGTCGAAATGATAAAGCTGTCATTCCGAACGCATGTGAGGAATCTTAAAGCTCAGAAATCAGCGCAACCAAATCCGGTTTAACTACCACCAATATCACAACCGCAAACAAAACCAGCACCGGAAATTCATTAAACCAGCGGTAAAACACATGGCCATGCTGGTTGGCATCATTTTTAAATGCTTTCACATATTTTCCGCAGTAATAATGGTAGTAAATCAATATCAAAACCAAAGCCAGTTTGGCATGTAGCCAGCTTCCAGAAAAACCGTAACCCAGCCACAGCCACACGCCGAACACCACGGTCAGCACGGCGCCGGGGGTCATGATGCCGTAATAGAGTTTGCGCTCCATGATTTTGAAGCGGTCCTTGCCGGGTTGATCGTCGCATTGGGCATGATAGACAAACAGACGCGGCAGGTAGAATAGCCCCGCGAACCAGGTGACCATGAAAATGATGTGTAGCGATTTTATCCAGAGCATGGCAGTGTGAATGGTTGGTGTTAAAGTTGGTATGATACTGGGCTTGTGATTTTAGCGCTATCCCCTGGAATCAGGCGGAGTGTGAGCAGGGCTTATGTTTCGAATAAATAATGGGATGATTATGAATCAGCAGTATCAAAATTTAGTCCAGAAATTGGAAGAAATCACGCATTTAAGCGGCGTGATGAGTACGTTGGGGTGGGATCAGGAAGTGATGATGCCGCCGGGCGCCGGTGAGGCGCGTGCCAAGCAGATTGCGGCGCTGGCTGGCGTTATTCATGAACGCATGACCGATCCCGCGCTGGGAGAGTGCCTGAACGAGCTCAAGGAAAAGGATTTTGATGCTTTGGGTGAGCTGGAGCGCTGCAATATTCGTGAAGCGCTGCATAGTTATCAGTTAGAGACCAAAGTATCGAAGCGGCTGGTGCAGGAGCTGGCGGAGTTAAGCTCGCGCGGGCAGGGTATTTGGGTGATGGCGCGGCAGGAGAATAAATTTTCTGATTTTGCGCCGGTGTTGAAACGTTTTCTGGAACTTAAGCAAGAATGGGCGCAGTGTGTGTCGCCGGAATTGAAGCCCTACGATGCAAACATTGATCTGTTTGAGCGCGGCACGACGATGGATAGGATCACGCCGGTATTCGAGCGCCTGAAGCAGGAATTGATCCCGCTGATTCATGCCATTCAGGCGCATTCTTATCAACCGGATACTGCTTTTCTGCAAGGCAGGTTTGCGCTGGATAAGCAGGAAGCTTTGGCGCGTAAAATCAGCCAGGATATCGGTTTTAATTTCGAGCAGGGGCGTATGGATGTGTCGGTGCACCCTTTTTGCGGCGGCAGTCATCCGACCGATGTGCGCATCACGACGCGCTACAAAGACAGTAATTTTGTCGAATCGCTGTATGCGGTAATTCATGAAACCGGTCATGCACTCTACGAGCAAGGGCGCCCGCATGAATTGGGCGATTTGCCGGCTGCGGAATCACTGACGATGGGAATCCATGAATCCCAGTCGTTATTCTGGGAGCGCATGATTGCGCAGAGTAAACCATTTTGCCAGCACTATTTCGAGACGATCCGCGCGGCATTCCCGGATAACCTGAAATCTGCTACCGTCGATTCTTTTTATTGCGCGATTAATACGTGTAAGCCGGATTTTATCCGGGTAGAGGCGGATGAGGTAACTTATCCGTTGCATATTATTTTGCGCTATGAAATCGAGAAAGGGCTGTTTGATGGTTCGATGCAAGTTGATGATTTGCCACACATCTGGAATGAATTGATGCAGAAGTATCTGGGAATTCAGCCGCCTACCGATGCGCTCGGCGTATTGCAGGATTCACACTGGAGCGGGGGAGCGTTTGGGTATTTTCCTTCGTATACACTGGGTGCGATGTATGCGTGTCAGTTTTACCAAACGCTATTGCGCGAACAACCCGATACTGAGCGAAATATTGCTAAAGGTAATTTTGCGCCGATTAAGAACTGGCTCAATGAGAAGATCCACCGTCAGGGCAGATTGTACTCGCCACAAGAACTTGTTCAGCGTGTTACCGGTGAGGCTTTGAATCCGGATTATTTCGTTGATTATCTTAAGCGTAAGTACAGTGAAGTTTATAACCTGACGTAGAATCTGGCATTCTTATACTTGCCTGCGGCCCTGGTTGCTCTCTATCCATTTTTTTACGCGGTTGGCATCGCCAATACGGGTATTTTTGCCCCAGGAGTTCAGCAGAACAATCACAACGGGTTGCCCTGAAATTTTGGCTTGCATCACCAAACAGCGGCCCGCATCACTGAGATAGCCAGTTTTAGAAACACCGATATCCCATCCTTGGTTGCGTACCAAGCTATTGGAATTGACATACTGTAATTGAGCACGTTTATTGCCGGGTGATACGGAATGCTGTGATGTCGTTGAAAATTCACGGATAGCGGAATAGCTATTTGAGCTTGAGACTAACTTCGCCAAGTCACGTGCTGTCGCTACATTGTTACTATTCAAGCCGGTAGAGTCGACAAAACGACTGTTGGCCATTCCAATTTTCTTTGCCTTTTGATTCATGGCATCGACGAATGCTTTGGTGCCACCGGGATAGGTGCGGGCCAGCGCTGCTGCAGCGCGATTCTCGGAGGACATTAGTGCTAAGCGTAATAATTCATTGCGAGGATAACTACTGCCTACAGGCAATCGCGAAGATGAGTGTTTCAACTTGTCGACATCAGCATTCGTGATCGTGATTTTCTCATTCGGGGACAAGCGTGCATCAAGTGTGACCATGGCGGTCATTAATTTAGTGATAGAAGCAATAGGCATTACCTTATCTGCATTCTTATCATAGATGACATGCGCATTTTGAGCATTAAAAACCAGCGCAGCTTGCGACTTAATATCTAGGTTGTTTTTCTGTGCTAGGGTGTTACTGGTATAAAAAAATATGGCGCAAAATAAAAAAAATACTTGTTTCATTCTTTCTTCTCTCCAATTGACCGAAATTGTAAATCATTTTTAATCTACTTAAATATTTTCGTTATGAGCGAGGAAAGTGTCAGTTAAGAGAGTATTTAATCTATGAACGATTATTTTTAGTATTACGAATAAATAATCTTAACTTGCCGGTATTTAATTTTTTAAATTAAAAATAATTCAAAAGGAATAGATTTCATACCTGAATATTATTTGCTGGATAGTTTGCCACATTTTTGCGAGCATTGCTATCTAAACTTGGAATTAGTTCTTTATTTGCATAATGTTAAAGAGTCTTTCTAAGATAGAATATCAGGAAACAATAAACAATCTATTGATAATAATATAGAATTTGTCTTCTTGTTATTGGTTGCGGCGATGCTGCACAATTTATAGTCGTACGATTCAAAAAATGAATTGCTATGCTGGAGCGAGGAAGATAATACTGTGAAAGATTTTTAACATTCTGGAGGCTAAAGCGTCATTAAGTTGATTGTTCAAAAAAATAGGAGCAGGTGTTCCATTCTTTTGTATTTATAATCCACACTTTAAACCTATTTTTTAGATTGATATGGGCTCACTGCAGAATAATAGGCCAAGCCGATAGCCTCGAAATATTTACTTCTACTACTCAATTCATTGAAACCGACTTTGAGCGGAAGAAGGAAATAACCTTGACCTATCTCACTTGACCTATCAATCGACTTGCTTGTAATTATTATTTGCCAAAATTAGGTTGTTTAATCTTAGCTGGGCAAGTAACCATTTCACCGTCAACACGATCTTTGATTTTATCGCCGGCTTTTTTACCGTCACATGCCATTTGATTCAAAATATCCTGTGCGGCCATTGGAGGCAGTGCGGATTCTTTGTTTCCGCTGGCCATAGTGGCAGAAGAACCCAGTAAAAAGACTAAACCGATTGCAGCGATAAGAAATTTGTTCATTTTTAACTCCTATATTAATATTATGAAGGAAGCCAATTCTACTATACCTGACTTTCCAACCATGAATTTATCACAATCATAATTGTCATGGCCATTTCTTTTTTTAAAACTCGTGATTTAATGAAAAGATTTATTGCATTATTTGCGACTGATCCGGTTAGTTTAAACAATACGGCAATATAAATCCTGGGTTTCTTTTATATAGATAGAAACTAGATCAGCAACGCTGCAGCAACACGCCGTCCTTCTTCAACCAGAATATTATAGGTACGGCAGCAGGCTTTTGTATCCATCACTTCGATTCCAGTTCCCATTTTGGTTAACTGGCTTAGAACGGACTGACTAGGAAATTTATGCGTAATGCCTGTGCCAAGAATGATAATCTCTGGCTTATAGGGTATCAGCATTTCAAAATGCTGAACTTCCAGCTGTGAAACTGATATTACCGGCCAGTCTTCGATCAAGCGGTCGGACATAACGATCAGGTTCTTTTCGTAACGAATCTGATTAATCAATATATATCCGTCCCCATAGCCGGTGAAAATATATTGATGAGCAAAACTTGCAGGATGTAATTTCAATGCTTTGTTCCAGTTTATTCTGAATTAGATGCAGCAATTATGCAGTATTCAAATCAAAATACAATCTGTATCGTTCAAGTATTGATTGATGGGTGATCTTAATCGGATAGTTTATTTTTATCGGCTAATTTTTGTTCTACAAAATTAACTAAAGCACCGAGCGTATCAAACGTTTTCGCACTAATCTCGTCATCTTTAATCGAGATAGAAAAATTCTTTTCTAAAGCCAGGATAATCGTAACGACTGCGACGGAATCAAGCTCAGGAATACTTCCAAGTAATAGGGTGTCTAACCCCATCGTGTTGAACCGTTCCTCCAATCCTAGTACATCAGCCAAAATTCTTTTTATTTCAATGATAGGGTCTATTTTAGTCACAGTGTAAAAATTACTTGTTTTTTGAGTATTGAATTATAAGTCTGATCGAGGGTTAAGATCACTTGTTTACGTAAGTGAGAGCAAATAGCGCTCAACTAATATTAACGGAAACGTTTTGGGTTAATACGTTATGGCTGTATTTCAACAATTGAATTGATGCGCGCCAATCCGCTCATGATTCGTCCTGATTTATTGCGAACCTGAACAACTTGCCCCTCCGCCGCATCTGCTAGCGCCTGACCTTCCGATCGGATACTGAATCCACGCCCTTGAACGACCAGATTTACTGTTTGACCACGTATGACTACGTAGGGTGCTCGCAGCATTTGTGGACGTAATGGTTGCCCGGCAGTCAGGTTGGTGGTGGCCACTTTGCCGATTACTTGTGCGGCATCCGTGAATATGCCTTCCGGCATTTGTGCCAAATTAACATTTTGTGGTGCGATATCCTCATAGGCGAGTGTCTGGCCAGCAGTAATGGGGCGTGCGATATGTAACACATCAGTCATTACAATTATTTCAGTTTGTACATAGATGGTCCATTTTGCAACTTGGCTATCACAGCGAACCCCGATAGAAGTTTTTCCCCATAAACGCCCGCCGGTTGGAACAAAAGGTTCTAGATGCGGACACTGCGGTAAAGCAAGATGCCTGTCAATCTGACCCACATTCACAATAACTTGCCCGGATAGCGTGGTTGTATTGTTGTATAAAAAACTCTCGATTGCTCTTTTAATCAAAGCAATATCTTGATGCTGTGCAATAGTTTTGTGCTGTGATGCAAATGCCGGAATAGAAGAAGCAATCATTGGCAGACAAAGAATTAGCACTAAGCAACGTATCATAGATTTATTTTTAACCATTCATTTTTGCCGTTCTCGGCAATTATTGCCGCCTCACAGATATCTTAAACAACTGTAATAAAAGTCACGTTCGAAGATAGCGTCTATTTCAAGCCTTTTTTGTGAGTTGGTCTAGCCGCATGAACATTTATTATAGTTGGCATGCTAAGTGCTAATAAGTGAAGTGAATAGAAAACTATTTAAATTAAGGTATATAGAAAATGATTAACAAACTTGATAAAGAATTAAATTTTCATCATCAAGCTTTAAGTTTACGCGCTGCCAGACAAGAGTTACTTTCTGGTAATGTCGCTAATGCAGATACACCTAATTTTAAAGCGAAAGATATTGATTTCGCCAGTGTACTACATGAAAAGCTTTCATTGACTACAAACCTGAATAAAGTAAGTTTAAATACGACATCCCCGATGCATATTAATTCCGCTGCACAAGGAGCTTTTGGGGACAACATATTATATCGTGTTCCTTTACAACCCAGTGCAGATGGAAACACAGTAGATATGGATATGGAACGTACCCGGTTTGCGGACAATGCCATTAAGTACGATGCGAGCATAACATTCATTACGAATGAGTTTAGAAACTTAACAATGGCGATGCAGGAGAGATAATCATGTCATTATTTAACGTATTCGATATTTCAAGCTCAGCCATGTCAGCACAATCCCAACGCTTGAATGTGGTGGCTAGTAATCTTTCAAATGCTGACAGTGTAACTAGCTCAACCGGCGAACCCTATCGGGGACGCCAAGTGATTTTCAGTACATTACAGGCGGCTGCGAATGGCGCAAGCGGCGTTAAAGTTGCTGGGGTCGTTCACGATCAATCTCCAATGAAACAGTCGTTCCAGCCTCAACATCCGTTAGCAGATAAAAAAGGGTATGTGACGATGCCTAATGTCAATGTTGTCGATGAAATGGTCAATATGATGTCGGCATCGCGTTCGTATCAGAATAGTGTCGATATGATGAATACCACCAAATCACTATTACAAAAGACTCTAACCATTGGTCAATAAAGGAGAACAAGATGAATTCAGTCCAACAAACCAGCTCTCAAGCAATTCCATCGGTCACAACGACAGGAATTACTGCTAAAAAAGCCGAGGATCCACAGGATCGCTTTTTAAAACTTCTGGTTACACAAATGAAAAATCAAGATCCGCTTAAGCCGCTTGATAATGCGGAGGTTACCAGTCAATTAGCGCAAATTAGTACGGTAACTGGCATAGATAAACTGAATACAACACTGCAACTTTTGTCTTCCGATTATGAAGATAGCCAATCAATTGAAGCAACGGCAATGATAGGACATGATGCTTTTGTTCCAGGAAAATCTATACATCTTGAGAAAGATGCAGCCATTGCCGGTATTGAATTGGCTCAACCGGTCGATCAACTCAAAGTAACGATATTGGATAGCTCCGGAATTCCCATTCGCAATATCGATCTCGGTGCAAAACCAACAGGTATTAGCACAATTGGGTGGGATGGCATGACAGATAGTGGCGCCAAAGCTGCTATCGGAGATTACACCTTTGCTGTGAGTGCAAAACAAGGTGAAAATGATATTGAAGTCAAGACGCTTTCATTAGGTTCGGTAAATAGCATTTCCCACGGAGAACAGGGCACACTGCTTGATATGGGCAAATTGGGTTTGGTCAGTTTATCTGACATTAAACAGGTATTTTGATTAGGAGATCATTATGAGTTTTCAGCAAGGTTTAAGTGGTCTAAGTGCTGCATCGACAAATCTGGATGTCATTGGAAATAATATTTCCAATGCAAATACCCCTGGGTATAAACAATCCCAAGCCCAATTTACCGACATATTTGCAAGTTCATTGGATGGTGCTGGTTCTTCTAAGACTCAGGTAGGTATTGGCTCAAGAGTATCAGCTGTTGCGCAAATCTTTAACCAAGGAAATATTTCACCGACCAATAATCCATTAGACATAGCAATAAACGGGCAGGGGTTCTTTCGTATGAGTGAAGGAGGAGTGGTCAGTTATAGCCGAAATGGGCAGTTCCGTCTTGATGGCAACGGGTTTCTTACCGATTCCAATGCGGCGAATCTTACTGGATACTTAGCAGATGCCAATGGAGAAATCGTTGCCAGTCAACCGGCCAATTTGAAATTAAATACCACTGATATTCCGCCTCAAGTCACATCAACTTTCACAATGGGTATGAATCTGAATTCGGGTGAGACTGTACCTACAGTGACTCCTTTTGATGCGAATAATCCAAAAAGCTATACAAGTACAACATCCGGAACGATTATCGATAGCTTGGGTAATGCACATCTTTTCTCTATTTTTTTTGAGAAAACAGCTACAGCGGGTACATGGAATGCCTATGCAACCGTCGATGGCGAGGCATCAGCGACGGGTGTACCTATTGGTGTTACTCTGGACGGCGCTGCCTCAAAAGCATTGGTTTTTGATGATAATGGCGCATTGACTGCACCTATTGCACCTTTTAATGTGTCAGTCGATCTGGCAACCATTGATGCGAGCCTTAGCGCAGCTTCCCCCTTAGTTTTTTCTTTGGATTTGACGACAGCCACACAATTTGGATCTAAGTTTGGCGTGAATGCAATTTCCCAGGATGGATACACCTCTGGTCGGCTGGCTGGTTTTACAACATCCCCTGATGGCTTAATTCAAGGAAGTTATAGTAATGGGCAAACGAGATCGCTGGGACAAATTGTTTTGGCTAATTTTGTCAACCCACAAGGTTTAAATCCTGTTGGTAATGGACGTTGGATAGAAACACCCAGCTCAGGTCAACCCTTGGTGGGTCCCCCAAAAACGGGGACACTTGGCGCACTTCAAGCCTCTGCGGTCGAAGATGCTAATGTGGATTTGACGAGTGAATTGGTGAAAATGATTACTGCGCAGCGTATGTATCAAGCGAATGCCAAATCAATTGAAACTCAGGATGCTGTTTTGCAAACATTGGTTAATCTTTAATTTTCTCACTATAACTGAGTAAAAACTCATGGATCGACTGATCTATACATCGATGACTGGAGCAAACCATACGCTGAATCAACAAGCTACGGTTGCTCAAAACCTTGCTAATGCTGCAACAACAGGCTACCGGGCTGAGAACAACGCATTTCGCGCTGTGCCGATATTCGGCGACGGATTGCCGACACGTGCTTTTGTAGTTGATTCTACAATTCATGCAGATTTTACACCTGGCTCATTGCAAACAACTGGTCGTGATCTGGATGTTGCAATTAAAGGTTCTGGATGGATCGCAGTGCAATTGGATAGTGGTGAAGAAGCCTATACACGCAATGGCAACTTGCAAGTCAGCCCCAATGGTCTTTTGCTGACGCATAATGGACTTAAAGTCAAAGGCGACACAGGTACCATCACGATTCCCCCGGAAACTCGAATCACAGTCGGTGTTGACGGAACCGTATCATCTGTGCCGATTAATCCTCAACCTAATACTGTAGCTTTAGTGGGCCGAATTAAGCTGGTCAATCCACCGGAAGAAAATCTTGTCAGGGGGAGTGATGGCTTATTCCGCCTTAAAGATGGCGGGGTTGCACAAGTCGATGCCAAAGTCAGGCTTGTGGAAGGAACATTGGAAAGTAGTAATGTGAATGTTGTGCATGAGATGGTGAGCATGATAGCGCTCGCCCGTCAATTTGATATGCAAATGAAAATGCTTGAGAACGCGCAAAAAAATGCACAACAGGCCAGTCAAATAATGGTTGTTAGAGTTTAAAAATAAACATAAAAATAAATTTAAGAGGGTAATGATTATGGTTCGTTCCTTGTGGATTGCTAAAACTGGTCTTGATGCGCAACAAACCAAAATGGATGTCATTGCAAATAATTTGGCGAATGTGAGTACGAATGGATTTAAACGTGCTCGCGCAGTTTTTGAGGATTTGCTGTATCAAACAGTGCGCCAACCCGGGGCGCAATCTTCTCAGCAAACTCAATTGCCTTCAGGTTTACAGATAGGTACAGGCGTCAAACCGGTCGCGACAGAAAGTATTTTTACCCAAGGGGGGCTTCAACAGACGGGAAATCAGCGAGATGTTGCAATACGCGGGATAGGTTTTTTTCAGGTTTTATTACCTGACGGTACAACAGCCTATACGCGTGATGGGGCATTTCAATCCGATATCAATGGCCAACTGGTAACATCCAGTGGATATGCGGTTCAGCCAGCAATTACCGTGCCACCGAATGCGCTCGGTATCACAATAGCGCGTGACGGTACGGTATCAGCAACAGTACCTGGTTCTGTTGCGCCAATTCAAGTTGGCAACCTCCAGTTAGCCGGCTTTATTAATCCGGCAGGGCTGCAGAAGATGGGTGAGAACCTGTACATGGAATCTGCATCGAGCGGAACACCCAATCAGAATGCTCCTGGAACCAATGGGTTAGGGCTATTGGAACAGAATTTTGTTGAAACATCGAATGTGAATGTCGTGGAAGAATTGGTTAGCATGATTCAAACCCAGCGTGCGTATGAGATGAATTCCAAATCTATTGAAACTTCAGATCAAATGTTGCAGAAATTGGCGCAATTATAATTGAATGGGTTATCTGGAGTAATGTGATGGGTAATAACAATCTGAAAATAAAAAATCAATTCTTGTATCTGTATACACTGATTTTTGTTCTGCTTGTACCAGGTTGTGCGATGATACCATCAACAAGCACCCATCAGCCCAATACCTTTCGTTCGCCAAAACATGCAGCAGTAGCGACGCATCCCAATGGAGCTATCTTTCAGTCTATTCATAGCACAACAGGCGGTGTTCGTTATACCCCGTTATTTGAAGATCGAAGGGCGCGCAGTGTCGGCGATACCCTTATCGTTAATTTGAACGAAAGAACAAATGCCAGCAAGAGTTCAGGAAGTAATGTTGATCGGTCAGGTAGTATGGATTTTTCGGTGCCAAGCCTTTTAGGGATTCCTTTAAGCCTTTTATCGAAACACGCAACAGTCGAAGCAAAATCTAACAACAAGTTTGATGGCAGTGGTGAAAGTTCAAGTAAAAATGATTTTAAAGGCACGATTACGGTGACCGTCATAGAAGCATTACCGAACGGGAATCTTGTTGTCAGTGGCGAAAAACAAATCGGTATTAACCAGGGGCAAGAGTTTGTCAGATTGTCCGGAGTTGTTAATCCAATTCACATCATGGCGAATACGGTTTCTTCAACGCAAATTGCGGACGCGCGTGTTGAATATCGAGCCAATGGCTATTTGGATGAAGCACAAACAATGGGGTGGTTATCACGATTCTTTCTGTCGGTTACACCTTTCTAGATTATCCGATACTTAAAACATGCTTATCCTTGAAATAAATACATAAGATTATGAAAATAAGAAACATAATTATTCATCTTTTTCTTGCGATAGGTTTATTAGTGCCGGGAATTAGTGCAGCCGATCGCATCAAGGATCTAGCATCGATTCAAGGGGTGCGCAACAATCAATTGATTGGGTATGGTTTAGTTGTGGGTTTGGATGGTAGTGGTGATATGACAACTCAGACGCCATTTACCGTGCAAAGTATCATCAATATGCTCGGCCAATTGGGTGTTAACTTGCCGCCTGGTACCAATTTGCAATTACGGAATGTTGCCGCTGTGATGGTGACAGCGACGTTACCCGCGTTTGCGAAACCGGGTCAGCAAATTGATATCACCGTATCTTCTATGGGAAATGCGAAAAGTCTACGTGGCGGAACTCTCCTGATGACGCCCCTTAAGGGAGCTGACAATCAGGTTTATGCAATGGCACAGGGAAGCATTCTGGTCGGCGGTGTTGGGGCCGGGAATGCAGGCAGTAGTGTGCAGATTAATCATCTTAGTGCCGGACGTATTTCTGGCGGAGCTATTGTAGAGCGCGAGATATCGACAACAGTTGGGCAAGGTGATTTTATTAACCTGGAGCTGAATTCTACGGATTTTACGACGGTTAATCGTATTGTTGAGGCCATCAATGGGCTTCACCCTTCAACTGCATCTGCTATTGATGGCCGAATGGTGCAGATAAGAGCGCCCACTGATAATAGTCAGCGCATTATGTTTATTTCTCAGATTGAAAGTCTGGACATAACACCTGCAAAAGCGCCTGCAAAAGTTATTGTAAATTCACGTACCGGCTCGGTAGTGATGAATCAAGGAGTAACTCTTGAAACGAGTGCAATTGCACATGGTAATTTATCCATTATTATCAATACAGAGCCTGTAATCAGTCAACCAGGACCATTTGCACAACGTGGTGAAACAGTGGTAGCACAAAGATCCCAAGTTGAAATACGTACTGACGAGGGGAATTTAATGCTACTGCCGAGTGGCGCGGATCTTGGGGAAGTTGTTAAGGCTCTAACAGCGATTGGTGCGACAACACAAGATCTGGTGTCCATATTACAGGCGCTAAAAGCAGCGGGCGCTTTGCGTGCTGAGCTGGAAATTATTTAATTACTGGATTAAAACATATGGTTATCTCACCGGATATTTCTAGTAAGCTCGCAGTTGATGCCAAGAGCATTGATGATCTGCATTTAATGGCCAAGCAGAATCCAGATGAAGCATTGCAAAAAGCAGCGCAACAGTTTGAAGCATTGTTTATGAATATGTTGCTAAAAAGTATGCGTGAGGCAACGCCGAAAGATGGGCTGTTTGATAGTCAACAAACCCAGTTCTTTACGCAGATGTATGATCAGCAATTATCACAACACTTATCTACCAAAGGAATTGGTATTGCCGACATAATGGTGCAGCAATTGACTCGCGCTAATAATGCAATTGAATCAAAAACTTCAATAAGTAATACCGATGCTATTATGTCAGCGATTAATTCCAGTAATCAACGGGCTGTGGTTAAAGATGGTCATCCCAATGATAAATCGGAACAGTTATGGCCGAGTGCGCTGAATTCATCGAATGCAGCGATGCCAACTGGGAAAGTGAATTCATCTGCTGACGTATTTCACGTACCAATCCCGCTAGAGGCACAACTAAAAAAATCATCCAATCATTCAACGGATTTTATCGAAAAACTTTTGTCGCATGCAAAGATAGCTTCACAGTCAACTGGCATTCCACCGCATTTCATGCTAGCACAAGCTGCGCTGGAGAGCGGCTGGGGTAGACATGAGATTCGCCATGCAGATGATAGTCCAAGCTACAACCTGTTCGGGATCAAAGCCGGCACAAACTGGAAAGGGGATGTTGTGGAAAAAGTAACTACCGAATACGTCAACGGTTCACCTCAGAAAATGGTTGAGAAATTCCGTGCTTATAGCTCTTATGCAGAGGGATTTAGTGACTATGCCAATTTGCTATTAGATAACCCGCGCTATGCAAAAGTATTGAAGTCCACTGATGCTGCTTCATTTGCAAATGGTTTGCAACGTGCGGGATATGCAACTGATCCATTGTATGCCGAGAAGTTGATTCGAATACTTAATAGTGAAACATTGCAGAATCGCGAATTTATTTGATGAATAAAAGTTTTGTTAATTCTTTTATCATTTTACCGATACAACTCTTATATGTTTTTAGATATTTAGAATTGGATATTAATTATGGGAAATAGTATTCTTGACATTGGCATTACAGGCTTATTAACCGCGCAAAGCCAGTTGTTAACGACCAGCCATAATATCAGCAATGCGGATACACCTGGTTATAAGCGTCAGCAGGTTGTGCTGAGTACCAATATACCGCAATCTTCCGGGGCTGGATTTGTTGGACGTGGTGTTCACTCAACGACAGTTCAGCGCATATACAATCAATTCGTTGTGAGTCAATCATTACAGATTCAGACACAAAGCCAAGCGATGGATAGTTATTTCTCGCAGATAAAACAATTAGATAATATGCTTGGTGATTCTTCTTCTGGACTCTCTCCAGCAATCCAGAATTTTTTTAGTGCTGTACAAGATGTGGCAACAAATCCATCAGTAATCCCATCACGCCAGGCTATGATAAGTAATGGTGAAGCCCTTGTGGCGCGTTTCCAAAGTATGGATCAGCGTATGGCACAAATCAGAGAAGACGCGAATACTCAAATTACCAGCACAGTAGCTGATATAAATTCTTTAGCAAGTCAAATAGCAGATATCAATCATCAGATCTTATTGGCGGAAGGTGCGGCTGGCGGGCAGCCTGCCAATGATATGCAAGATCAGCGAGATGAATTGATTAGTCAATTAAATAAATTAGTAAATACCGATACGGTGCGACAAAGTGATGGCTCAGTAAATGTATATGTGGGTAGCGGACAAGCGCTGGTAGTTGGAACTCAAACCCTCTCATTTAAAGCAATCGTATCACCAGATAGTCCGGATAATTTAACAATTGGATTAGTTATTGGAAATAATACAGTTCAGCTTCCAGAAAATCAGATTACAGGGGGAATGTTAAACGGCGTTCTGTCATTTCGTAGTGTTACACTGGATAGTGCACAGAATGCATTAGGCAGAATTGCTATTACGTTAGCTCAAACTCTCAATGCGCAACATCAGTCAGGTATGGATCTTAATGGTGATATGGGGGATGATTTCTTTACGCTACCCTCACCCAAAGTAATTTCAGCATTGAGCAATAATCCTGCATCGAGCATTACTGCAGGTATAAGTGATTATAGTGCTTTAACAACAAGCGATTATCAGTTCTCTTATGACGGAACAAATTATATTCTGACTAGATCATCTGATAATACCTCGGTAAGTACCGCAGTTGCGCCAACAGGAGCTTCGCCGCTAACGCTGGATGGTATATCTGTCACCGGAGCAACTATTCTTACTAATGAGAGATTCCGGATTCAACCAACCATAAATGGCGCAAAGGATTTGGCGGTAAATATTTCCGACACAACAAAAATTGCTGCGGCTGGGCCAAATCGTACCGATGCAGCATTAACAAATACCGGGACAGGAAAAATCAGTGCTGGAACTGTCAATCCATTGCCACTAAACTCAAATCTTCAGCAACCGTTAACGATAACATTTCATACGCCGTATGATGGCCAATATGATGTGGCTGGCATTGGTACTGGATTGCCGGCAACTAACCAAGCATATGCCGCAGGATCTGATATTAGTTTTAATGGCTATACTTTCCAAATTAGTGGTAGTCCTGCCGCAGGCGATATCTTCACAATTGCGCCTAACCATAATGGGTCGGCTGATAATCGAAATGCATTGTTGATGGGTGTGCTGCAAACCAAAAATACTTTGGCAAATGGCACAGCGTCATACCAGTCTGCCTACGGACAGCTCGTTAGCCAAGTTGGTAATAAAACTCGAGAGTTGGAAGTAACCAGTAAAGCGCAAGCTACTTTACTGAAGCAAACCGAAAATACCATGCAATCGGTATCGGGTGTTAATCTGGATGAAGAAGCTGCTAATTTAATGCGCTTCCAGCAAGCTTATCAGGCTTCAAGCAAGGTCATTGAAATGAGTAATACACTATTTGACTCAATTCTTCGTATTGGTTAAATATATATTTAGGGTAGGGGCAATATTATGCGTGTTAGTACAAATACAATTTATGAAACCGGAACTAATTTAATGCTGCAACAGCAGGAAGCGTTAGTTAAAACGCAACAGCAACTTTCCACCGGTAGACGCATCCTAGCTCCTTCAGATGACCCTATTGCTGCAGCACAAGCATTAAATATTACACAATCAGAATCACTGAATAAGCAATATGCAGTAAATCGCGCCAGCGCAAATTCTTCGTTGGGATTGGAAGAAAATATATTAAAGCAAGTCACTTCGCTTCTTCAAGATGTTCATGGCACAACAGTCTATGGCGGAAATTCGACACTGACAGATGCTGATAGAAAGATTCTGGCAACGGAATTGCGCAGTAAATTGGATTCATTAGTTGGCCTGGCCAATACAACGGATGAGAATGGACAATTTTTATTTTCAGGTTATCAAGCAAGTACAAAACCTTTTGTTCAAACCGGATTAAATGTGCAATATTCGGGAGATCAAGGGCAAAGATTGAATCAAGTAGGGCCGGCACGCCAACTTGCTATCAGTGACTCGGGCACGGATATTTTTGAACGTATAAAGAATGGTAACGGTGTTTTCGCAACCGCAGCAAATTCCCTAAACTTAGGGACAGGTGTAATTGATGGTGGATCGGTGATTACTCCAGCGAGCCTAACCGGGGCTAATTACGATATAAATTTCAATGTTGCTGCTGGTGTGACGACTTATGATATTGTCAACACAACAACAGGATTACCAGTTTCTTCAGCTAATCCCTACGTAGGTAACAGTACAATCAGTTTTGATGGAATACAGGTGAGTATTAAAGGTAATCCGGCGAACGGGGATAAATTTACAGTTTCTCCCAGTAGCAATCAAAGTATTTTCAAAACCGTAAGCGATCTAATTACAGCACTTGAAACGCCATCCAGTGGGCAGCCTGGGGGTACTCGACTTGCGAATAGTTTAAGTACAGCACTACAAAGTATTAACAATAGCTTAGAGCATGTGCTTACAAAACAGTCCTCTATTGGGGCCCGGATGAATGAAATCGATACCTTGGAAAGTGTCGGTAGTGATCAAGATATTCAATTTAAGCAATTACTATCACAATTACAAGATGTTGATTTCGCAAAAGCAACATCAGATTTCCAAAGACAACAGCTGTATCTTCAAGCCGCACAGCAGTCCTATATTAAAATTTCCGGGTTATCCTTGTTTAATTATATTTAGACATACCAATTTCTTTCTTAAGTTATTTTTTTCGCTGATAGTTTATGCCTTGATATCCAATATCGTGACGAATCTGATAGTCATCAAAGTGAATTTTTTCAATGAGTTTATAGGCATTCTGCTGCGCGATTCTAACGTTTTCACCTAATGCGGTTACGCATACAACACGACCTCCTGCCGTCATAATTTCCTTTTCATCATTCCCTCCCATGCGCGTTCCGGCATGAAAAATATGAAAACTGTCGGTGTTTTCTTGGTCAATGATAAGATCCTGTAAACCTTGGATCACGTCATTCTTTCTCGGATCCTCCGGATAACCATGCGCCGCCATCACAACACCCAGCGCAGCACGCCGGTCCCATTCCGCATCAACTTTATCCAATGTTCCATTCACAGCATGCGTTATTAATGTCAGAAGTTCGCTTTTTAAGCGCAGCATGATGGGTTGAGTTTCTGGGTCTCCTAGCCGGCAATTAAATTCCAATACTTTTGCTTGATCTTCCGCAGTAATCATTAATCCGGCATACAGAAAACCGGTATAGTTAATGCCTTCCTCTTTTAATCCATTGATAACGGGATAGATGATATTACGCATGATTTGCGCATGCAGGCTGGGTGATATAAAAGGGGTTGGCGAATATGCGCCCATTCCGCCAGTATTGGGACCCAGGTCTCCATCAAATAGGCGTTTATGATCCTGGCTAGTAGCCAAAGGCAGAATATGACATCCATCTGTCATGACAATAAAACTTACTTCTGTGCCGCGCAGGAATTCCTCAATAATAATTTCATAACCTGCGCTGCCAAAATTCTTTTCGACCAGTATGGCATTGATAGCAGAATGTGCTTGTTCATTGGTTTGAGCAACCACAACACCTTTCCCTGCTGCGAGTCCATCGGCTTTAATTACCAGAGGTGTGGATTTTTGATCGATATACTCATGTGCCAGCACAGGATCTTGAAATCTTGCATAGTTGGCTGTCGGAATATGGTGCCGTTGCATGAATTCCTTGGCGAAGATCTTTGAAGTTTCGAGTTGAGCGGCTTGCTGGACAGGGCCAAATATTTTCAGACCAGCAGCTTGGAACGCATCAACGATACCTTCAGCCAGTGAGGTTTCTGGGCCTACTACCGTTATTGCAATTTGTTCTTGCTTTGCGAATTCAATTAATTCAGGAATAGATGTGATCGAAATATTTTCAAGCCCGCGCTCTAAAGCAGTACCCGCATTACCCGGCGCCACAAATACTTTATGGACTCGGGGCGATAAGCTCAGTTTCCATGCTAATGCATGCTCTCTGCCGCCGCCGCCAATAACCAGTAATTTCATGAAATTTTGAGATTCTCTAATGTCTGAAATGGCGAATTCCGGTGAATACCATTGAAACACCTTGTTCATCGGCAGCAGCAATCACTTCGTTATCACGGATACTGCCACCGGGCTGAATTATTGCTGTTGCACCAGCTTGCACCACAACATCTAAACCATCCCGGAAAGGGAAAAATGCATCCGATGCGACCACAGATCCAGTAAGTGTGAGGCCCGCTTGCTGTGCTTTTATAGAAGCGATGCGTGCACTATCAACACGGCTCATTTGACCAGCACCGATGCCTACGGTTTGGCCATTGCTGCAAAATACAATGGCGTTAGATTTGACAAATTTTGCAACGCGCCATGCGAAAAGTAAGTCGTCCAATTGTGCCGGTGCGGGTATTACTTTGGTGACTATTTTAAGATCTGCAACTGTAATATTCAGAATGTCGGGTGTTTGTACAAGAATACCACCGCCGATTCGTTTTAAATCATAGTGATGATGCCCATTTTGTAATGGCAGAATCAATACGCGGATGTTATTTTTTTGCAATAGAAGCCGTTGGGCTTCCTGCGTTATTTCCGGTGCAATAATGACTTCGACAAACTGTTTTAGAACAGCTTCAGCAGTGTCTGTATCGATGGTTCGGTTAAATGCAATGATGCCGCCAAAAGCAGAAGTTGGATCGGTTGCAAATGCAAGCTGGTAGGCGCGAAGCGTTGTTTCAGCAATGGCTACGCCACAAGGGTTAGCGTGTTTAACAATCACACAGGCCGGGCTGTCAAAAGTTTTGACACATTCCCACGCTGCATCGGTATCAGCGATGTTATTGTAGGATAATTCTTTGCCCTGCAACTGCTGATAATTCGCTAAGCTACCTGGGGTTATGGATTCATCACGATAGAAGGCAGCTCTCTGATGCGGATTTTCTCCATAACGTAAATGCTGTGCAAGTTTAAAATTCAGATTAAGGGAATCTGGAAAATCCTTATGAAGATAGCCGGTATCCAATGCAGTTAAATAGTTACTGATAGCGCTGTCATAAGAAGCTGTATGCGTGAAAGCTTTTTTTGCCAACATAAAACGGATAGTCAAACTAATCGATCCAGAACTCGCTGCTAATTCTTCACAGAGTAATGAATAGTCTTGAGGATCCGTGATAACAGTTACTTTTTGGTAATTCTTGGCTGCTGCGCGGACCATGGTTGGGCCACCAATATCAATGTTTTCAATAGCATCATCCAGGCTACAATTTTGTTTTGCGATTGTTTGTCTGAAAGGATACAGATTGACGATGACTAGTTCTATATTCGGAATAGATGCTTTATCAAGTGCATCTTGGTGATCTAATGAATCATCGCGCGCGAGTATGCCGGCATGAATTTTTGGGTGCAGTGTTTTGATCCGGCCATCGAGCATTTCTGGAAAACCAGTGTAGTCGCTGACCTCAATAACACTTATTCCAGCTTCAGATAATAATTTGGCAGTACCACCTGTTGATAGGATAGTTATATCGTACTGAATCAGTTTTTTTGCTAAATCGATGATCCCGGTTTTATCTGAGACACTGATGAGTGCATATTTAATAGTCATTTAATTTGGAATTGCTTCATTTTTTGACGTAGCGTATTTCGATTTATTCCAAGTAACTCGGCTGCTTGGGTTTGATTGCCTTTGGTATGTTGTATGGCAATTTCAATCAGGGGTTTCTCAACGCTCTGAATTACCATGCTATATAGATTCCCTGGCTTCTCCCCATCCAGGTCATTGAGATAGCCGCCGATCGCTTTGCGAATACAGGATGCAATTTCATTCTCCTTGATTGCATTCATAAACTAACTACTCCCTTCTTTGATATAACTCAATCTTTGACCTTCTTCAGCTAATTGTGAGAAAAATTTATTGGTTTCTATAATTTGCTGATCACTGGTTTGTAATTGATTCATTGACTGACGAAAGCCAGCAGAGCCAACAAGTCCCTTGGTGTACCAGGATATGTGTTTACGTGCAATGCGAACACCCGAGTATTCGCCGTAGAAATCATATAAATCATGCAGATGATTAATGAGTACTCGATGTATTTCCGCTACTTCGGGCGGTTGTAGGTATTGGTCAGTTGTAAGATAATGATTTATTTCACGAAATATCCATGGTCTGCCTTGTGCGGCACGACCTATCATAATTGCATCGGCTTTTGTATAGGCAAGAATATGTTTTGCTTTTTCGGGAGTAGTAATATCACCATTTGCAATGATGGGGATCTTGGCGGCGGCTTTAACAGCCGCAATCGTGTCATATTCGGCGGTGCCGGTATATGCGCAAGCTCTTGTGCGGCCATGAATAGCGAGTGCTTGAATGCCCGAGTTTTCAGCAATATGTGCTATGGCTAATGCATTCTTATGTTGTTTGTCCCAGCCGGTACGAATCTTAAGTGTGACCGGTATATCGACAGCCTTTACTACTGCATCAAGAATTCTTTCCACTAATTTCTCATCTTGTAGTAATGCAGATCCGGCCATTACATTGCATATTTTTTTTGCTGGACAACCCATGTTAATATCAATAATCTGGGCGCCATTTTCAACATTGTAACGTGCTGCAGCTGCAAGCATTTTGGGATCAGCGCCGGCAATCTGAACTGTGATGGGAGAAACCTCGCCTTCATGATTCGCTCGTCGTAGTGTTTTTTGAGAGCCCCAGAGTAATGAATTACTCGATACCATCTCAGAGACAGCCATACCGGCACCCATAATTTTGCATAACTGTCTAAACGGGCGATCGGTAACGCCTGCCATCGGAGCAACAATCAGTTTGTTTTTTAAAATGTGTGTGCCAATCTGCATGTAAGCGGTGTCTATAGGCTGGTAGTTATTGATAATCTAAATATTGTTGCTGAGTAACGATCATCTGAACACTCAGTGGCAATCCGGATAATTGGAGCGAGCGATCACATAATTTTCACATTCCGTTGGAACTAATTATAGCTTTTGTCAGACCCATAGTGGAGCTATGATTGAAAATTATCCTCTGGCTCCAAATATCATACGACGGGCAACAAATCTTTTGAGGGGCGGGATACAGTTCAATGTACTTAACCCGGCTCCACAAGCGTGTTTGAGTATTTTATTTTCATTAGAAAAAAGCTTGATCAATGAATCTGTAAATAGTCTGCCGGCATTACTATCAATGTGTCTACTTTGACGGTACCTTGATAACATAGTCGGTGTGCCAATCTCCAGAGCCGAGCATTGTGTATTGATAATTTCGCAAGCCAATTCATAGGCATCTCTTAGGCCCAGATTAAACCCTTGCCCTGCGACGGGATGTAATGTTTGGGCCGCATTGCCAATTAGTGCAACTCTTTGAGTTGTGGCCAGTGTTGCGTATTTGAGTGCCAATGGAAATGCAGATCTTTTTCCTGTTTTAATGAATTTTCCGAGCCTATTACCAAAATGCTGATGTAACCGAATCAGAAAATCTGCATCATTCAGCGCGGTAATTTCTTTCACTGCCTCGGGACTTACAGTCCACACTAAAGCGAAATCATCACCGTTTGGAAGCAATGCAACCGGCCCATCAATTGTAAAACGTTCGTAAGCTATACCTGTCTGCTTTTTTTCAGCTTGAACATTTGCAACAATGGCCCATTGCTGATAATCATATGTTTGATAAGTGATATCAGGTATTTGCTTGGCCAGCTGGCCGCCATCGGCGAGAACAAGTAGTTTAGCTGAAACCTTGTCTTGCTTGCCCTGGTAATCGAAATAGACATAGCCTGAATTTGCATTGGTATCGAGTTGAGTGACAATTGCACCAGCAATGTAGTCAGACTTCTTTCCGGTTAATTTCTTGTGCATGGAGCAAAAAAGGTCATGGTAATTCACTACATATCCTAATGCTGGAACACCTGCATCATCCGGTGTTAAAACAGTTTGGCCGAAATTGCCGCGGTTGGATATATGGATAGTAGTAATTGGAGTATTTTGTGCCAGTTCGCTCCATACCCCTAAGCGATGCAATATCAGACGACTTCCATGCGATAGTGCTAATGGACGAGGGTCTTCGTCTTTTTCGGGTAAACCACGTGCTTCGAGTAGTAAATTTGAAACACCGGTATCGCGCAGAGCAAGTGCCAGAGCCATTCCCACCGGGCCACCGCCAATGATAACGATGTCATAATGATCAGTGGTCATATTATTTATGCTTTGAATTGTTTCGGGATATAAACATGAACCAGATAAGATGTTAAATTCAATAATGTCGACTGATATAAATCACATTCTGCATTTGCATCAGATTTCATGAATGAATTAACTGAGCAAGAATAGCACACATGCTAATAGTTATGGAATGCAGAGCCAAGGCATCTGATATGATGCGCTGATCAAAAAATGGCATCATTGTATAATCCTGTTTCTAATCGATGGTTACTGATGCGGTAAGTTTAATTTAAAATGTTGTACAAATGATGATTTTAGAATTTTCTGTGTGGATATGTTGATGGGAAGGAACTTTGCATGACAGGATTATTAGAAAATAAAACCACAAGATGGATCGTATGTTTATTGATCTTTGTTTCTACCAATGTCTGGTCGATGAATCTTGATACTGAGCTGATTGGTGCCGCAGACAAAGGTAATTTTTCATCGGTTAAAAAGATACTGGATACGCAACAGATCGATCAAGAGGAATTAAATGCTGCTTTTCTGGTTGCGGTTAAAAAGGGAAATCCCGCGATTGTTGAACGCTTTTTACAAGCAGGAGTAAATGTAAATTTAAGAGCAGAGAATGGTTACACGCCCTTGATGCAGGCTGCTCGTGATGGACGAGAACAGGTTGTCGAAGTTCTGCTAACAGCTGGGGCTGATGTCAATGCTGTTTCGGAAGAAAATGATACCGCTTTGATATTAGCTGCTGAAAAAGACAGAAGAAAAGTGATCGCTTTATTGTTAGCTGCTCAAGCCAATGTCAATGCAAAAAGAACTAATGGAATGACAGCACTTTTACTGGCAGCGCAAGAAGGTCATCAGCAGACTATTCAGGTCTTGATCAAAGCGAATGCTGAAGTCAATTATCAGTTGGAGAATGGCGCGACAGCATTAATGTTGGCTGTACAGAATGGCCATCTGGGGGCAGTTCATTCGTTGATAGCGGCAAATGCCAATCTTAATGTTAAAGCAAGCAATGGAGTAACTCCGCTAATACTGGCTGAGCGTTATCGCTATCGGGAAATCATTGAATTGTTAAAGAAGTCCGGTGCTAAATAGCAAACATTAATACACAACTTCTAATCAAGTTGTTATAGTGCTCCGGCTTGTTATTGTTAAACTAAGGAAATAAAGGAAATTATAAATGAAATTTTTAGCTGTTCTATTACTAGCTGCTACAGCTTTATTACTTACTGGCTGCGGTGAAGAATCAAAAAGTGATAAATCAGAAATCAGCACATCACCAATACCTACGAATGAAGTAACCAAGCTGGGTGAAATTCCATCGTTCATAGGCGAAGGGTTGACCAATGAAGAAAAGGCAGAGCTAAAAGAACAAATTTTGCCTGCGGGGGTAGGCGATGTTAAAACGGCCGAAGAAAAATTTAAAGCTTTAATGGAAGATGCTAAAGCGGGAAATCCTGCTGCTCAGAATGGTCTAGGTGTTATGTATTATACCGGTGAAGCGGTTTCAAAGAGTCCGACTGGCCAATTATTGGATAATGATCCTGAAGTGGCAGCCGGGTGGTTCTTTCGTGCTGCAGAGCAAGGTTACGCAGATGCGCAATTTAATCTGGGACTTATGTATGCAAATGGTGAAGGTATCCCGCAAGACATGGCACAGGCTGCCGAGCTATTTAAGAAAGCTGCAGAACAAGGTCATGTGGATGCACAGAATAATTTAGGTGCCATGTACTTTACTGGGGAAGGGGTGGCAAGAGATGAGAAAAAAGCCGTTGAATGGTTTGAAAAAGCAGCAGCTCAAGGTAATGAAGACGCTCGTGCAAACCTGGAAGCTATAAAAGCATCAGGCAAATAATCTCGCGATTGTATACCTGATGTTGTTATTAAAGACGGGACTGTGCCATGTCTTCTACATTATGCATTTATAAGAACAACAAAAATTCAATTCGTGCAGTATGTCTAGATATGATAACTCAGGCAATGGTTACTTCTTTAGATAAGTACACATCCTGAATTGCATGGAGTAGTTTGACACCTTCGGTAAATGGTTTCTGGAATGCTTTTCGTCCGGAAATTAAACCCATACCGCCTGCACGCTTGTTGATGATTGCAGTTCGAATCGCCTGGTGCAGATCATCACTACCTGATTCACCGCCTGAATTAATCATACCAATCCTACCCATGTAACAATTTGCGACCTGATAACGTACCAGATCAATCGGATGATCTGTCGTCAGGTCGCTGTATACCTTGGAGTGGGTCTTGCCAAATTTAATTGCGTTATAACCACCGTTATTGGTCGCCATTTTCTGTTTGACGATATCAGCGCCGATAGTTACTGCCAGATGATTAGCCTGACCGGTCAGATCAGCGCTAACATGATAATCCTTGTCGGCAGTTTTAAAAGCGTTGTTACGTGTATAAGCCCATAATATGGTTACCATGCCCAAATTATGCGCATGTTCGAATGCTGCCGAAACTTCCTGGATTTGTCGGCGTGATTCATCCGAACCAAAAAAAACTGTAGCGCCTATTGCGCAAGCGCCTATATCGAAGGCCTGATTGACACTGGCAAAAAGAGTTTGGTCGAACTTATTCGGATAAGTCAGCAACTCGTTGTGATTGATTTTAAGAATCATGGGAATCTTGTGTGCATACTGGCGAGCTACGATACCCAATACACCCAATGTGGAAGCGACCCCATTGCAGCCGCCCTCAATGGCAAGTTCAATAATGTGCTTGGGATCAAAGAACAGTGGATTGGGTGCAAATGACGCGCCTGCTGAATGCTCAACGCCTTGATCGACGGGTAAAAGTGACAGATAGCCTGTACCTGCTAAACGTCCTTGATTATAAAGCGCCTGAAGATTGCGCAGCACACTCGGCTTTCGATTGCTTAAAGCCATTACGCGATCGACGAAATCAGCACCAGGCAGCTGTAGGTCATGCTTGGGTATAGTAGTACAGACATGCTTAAGAAGAAAGTCACTTTCATTGTTCAGAATGCTAATAATATCCGTCATTTTTTCTTATATGGACGCCTCCCGGTTTGGCAAGCAATATTTCGTGTTTTGGTAAAAATAAAATCGGCTGCAGTCTTATATCCGGCCTTGTTGCAGATTGGATTTCTATCTGCGGGCCCTGATGGAATTCGCCA